>NZ_JAEQCB010000033.1:66378-73624 GCF_020738785.1 Microcoleus sp. PH2017_05_CCC_O_A
ACCAGGCAAAATTCAGCTCCGGCGATCGCCTCCACAGTCGCGTCTGCGATCGCTTGCAACAACTCGCACAAGTTACCGTTGCGCTGGCTCAACAAATTTGTAAACCGCTCGATCGCCTGCAAATCACTCCCTGCGTCTATTTTGCCCAAATTTTTGCCTGTGAAGTTAACTTCCGGACACGCTTGGCGGCGCCAAATTTCTGCTTCTGCTGCGAGCGAGCCTTGAGTTTGTGCGATCGCCTCCATATCTGTGTAAGTTCCCACCCACTCCAAAACATCATGACTGTCAGGGTTGGCGGGCGATCCTCTGGCCAAGTTCCAGCGGTAAGTGCCCTCTTGCGCCCGGAGACGAAATTGTATTTCGTAACTTTGGGGCGGCCCAGCATCCGGGCGCGATCGCGCCAACAGACGAGCGCAGTCTTCTGGGTGAACCTGCGCCAGATAGCCGAAACCCAATGCTGCTGCTACTGGTACCCCCGTGTACTCCTCCCAGCGCTCGCCTAAATAAGTCGCCCAGCCGCTGGCATTTGCTTTCCAAACTATATGAGGAATTGCCGACCACAGGCGATCGTTCAGAGTTTCGCCGTCGCAAACTAGGTGTTGGGGGGCTGTTATTTCTGATACCTTGTATAGTATTTCCGCGTCGGAAAAGTCCGAGCGAAAAGAGTTATTGGCGTGATAGTGAGTCATAACTGGTTTTATAAATAAGCATTCAACTTGAGCCCTAACACCGGCTCAAGACTCGTGCTGCTAGCTTTATTAATTTTGACGGCCAATGTGCATCAAAAGTTTTTATACTTTAAATCTATCTCGGTAGTGATATCTTTACCTCTATCAAGGGGCGGACAATGGGATAATTCAGTTACACTGTTTAAACATTGAGAGCTTACCTGTCCCGATCGCGCTTTCCCCGCGCCGCAAAATAATTTAAAAATTTACTTGCAATCTTGGCGGCTGCATGAGTATGCTGGAAAAAGATGTGCGGGCTGTCAAACCCTAAATCAGGACACATTCTCAAATTTACTCAGTTTGGCTGAGTCACTTGACGATATTTTAAAAGTTTAGCGGACTATTGGAAGAAAGATGAGTAAAATTCGCGTTGCTTTAATAGAAGACCACGACCTGACAAGAGTCGGCATCCGCACAGCTTTACAACAGCGTGACACCATAGAAGTTGTCGGGGATGCAGCTAACGCTACAGACGGATTGAAACTGCTTCAGTCTACCAAACCTGACGTGGCAATTGTAGACATTGGCTTGCCAGATTTTGACGGCATTGAACTGACACAAAAATTCAAAAAATCGATAGCAGCCGACTCCGATCCCGATACCAAAGTTTTGATTCTGACTTTTCAAGACAACGAAGAAGAAGTTCTGGCAGCTTTTGCCGCCGGAGCTGACTCTTACTGCATGAAAGATATCAGCTTCGACCAGTTGTTGGACGTAGTAAAAGTAACCCATGAAGGTAACTCTTGGATCGATCCGGCGATCGCTCGCATCGTGCTGAAACAAGCTCGCACTAAGGAGTCTGCTCCAGAAGAGCCGAAGCCTGAGGGCAAAAGAGTCACAATTAAGGCTGCCGAACCCGAGTTCAGTCACATCATTGAAACTTACCCTTTAACCGAGCGGGAGTTAGAAGTTTTGGAACTGATCGTGCAGGGTTACAGCAATGCTGCTATCGCCGAAAAGCTGTACATTACTGTCGGTACAGTCAAGACTCATGTCCGCAATATTCTGAACAAGCTGTGCGCTGACGATCGCACTCAGGCGGCCGTTCTCGCCCTGCGTTCTGGCTTGGTTGGATAAAGCCTCACCAGCAGGCAAAAGCAAGTTAAAAGTAGGGTGCGCCCGCGCACCTTACGCATTAATTTTAGAATGCGTACTGCGCGCCGACCGACTAATTGTTGGCGCTTGTATAGGGTATTATTCGGCGCACTTTACTGCCGAAGATATAGGCTTAAATCTCAGAATCGCCAGCCGAATAATCTGATGTTTTAAAAGCTATATTTAAGTCCGCATCTATCCTTGTGCAGATATTGAAGATCATCTTTTTCTGTGTAAATCTACCTTAAGATAGATGCCAAATACTTCTCAGATTATTAATACTTATAGTTGAGCAAGGTAAAGTTATATATAACAACCGCACCGGACGTTTAGAACGTTCTTAATTGCTCAAACCATTGGTTTTCTTCCTTATTTCTTCTTCTTCCTTCTTCCTTCTTCCTTCTGATAAAATTCCGATCGCACTGTCGGTATGGCGCGATGTCACTTCATAAAATGCGTAGGCTCGGCCAGATACTCATACTTTTAGGAATAGTTAAGCACTTACATAAATTATATCCGCAGAGTGATGCCAGAGTTCGCTTCAATTTGCGAGATTAAAACTATCTACTGCTCCTGAAAAATCTTAAAAAGAGGCATTATGAGCGCTCCAATTGAATTCCAGTTATTTGCTCCCTACAACAAAGGAGCTGCCTTGGTGGGGTCTTTTTCTAATTGGGAAGAAATTCCGATGGCAAAGGACGAAGAAGGTTATTTCCGCACGCGAGTTGAGTTGGAGGATGGCGTTTATCAATACAAATTTCGCGTGCAGTCCAAAAGCTGGTTTCTGGAGGCAGATCAGTGGGTAGATGTGGTAGATCCCTGCGCGACTGATATCGACGATCCCACTCAAAACGGCGCGATCAGAATCAAAGATGGCGATCGCATCGTGGATACCTACGTGTGGCAGCACGATGACAAACCGCTACCAGCCGATCGAGAATTAGTAATCTACGAAATGCACGTTGCCGACTTTTCCGGTGGCGAAGCCGATCCCCTCGCCCGCGGCAAGTACGAGCACGTCGTCGAAAAACTCGATTATCTAGTCGAACTCGGCGTTAACGCGATCGAACTCATGCCCCTCAAAGAATACCCAGGCGACTACAGTTGGGGCTACAACCCGCGCTACTTCTTCGCTGCGGAGTCCAGCTACGGCACCACCGAACAACTCAAAAACCTGATAGACGAGTGTCACGGGCGCGGGATTCGCGTCATCATCGACGGGATTTACAACCACTCCGAATCATCCAGCCCCCTCACCCAAATCGATCACGATTATTGGTACCACCACGCCCCCCGCGATCCAGACAACAATTGGGGCCCAGAATTCAACTACGAATTTTACGACGAAAACTTAGGAACTTACCCGGCGCGCAAATTCATCGGCGATACAGTCCGCTATTGGATTCAAGAATACCATCTCGACGGCATTCGTTTCGACGCAGCCCGACAAATTGCCAACTACGATTTCATGCACTGGATAGTTCAAGAAGCCAAAAATGCTGCTGGCCCAAAACCCTTTTACACCGTTGCCGAATACATTCCCGAAACTCCCAGCATCACCAATATAGACGGCCCGATGGACGGCTGCTGGCACGACAGTTTCTATCACTGCATAGTCGAACATATCTGCGGCGATACCTTTGATTTAGAACGGCTCAAAGATTTTGGATGAACCAGCATTCAAGCGGGCGAAGTTGGGTTCTGTATTGTTAATGACAGCAGTTGGCGTACCGCTGATTTGGATGGGCGAAGAATTTGGCGAATACAAAGCCAAAACGATCGAGCAAGCAAAAATTGACTGGACGCTGCTGGGAAATGACATGAATAAAGGTTTGTGGGAATACTACAAAGGCTTGATTCACCTCCGCAAAAACAACCAAGCACTTTACACCGAAAACATCGACTTTTTCCACGAAGATCCCGACTCGAAAGTGTTTGCTTACACTCGCTGGAACGATGAAGGTTCGAGAGTTGTAGTAGTTGCGAATCTGTCGCAAAATTATCTAGCGGGTTACAGCGTTCCCCACTTCCCAGCAAACGGAACTTGGCACGAATGGACGGGCAATTATGATGTGGAATCTGGCGATGACAATATTACGATTGACTTGCCGGAATACGAAGCCAAAGTGTTTGTTTGGCAGTAATCTGTTAGGTAGGTTGTTGGGCTTGGGCCCTCTGATTATATATATGAAAGAGCGTTTAGGTACGTTGTTGGGCTTCAGCCCTCTGATTATATATATGAAAGAGCGCCCAAGCGCAACAACGTACCTTTATTTAGGGTTACTTGCGAGGAATTTTATTTTTTACACGCACCATAGCAGTATTTCTCATTGTGAATCTAAACTACATATTTTACTCAGTTGATTTTCTAGATACAATTGGGTTGCGGCCGCCGCCGGTATGGGTTTGCTAAAGAAGTAACCCTGACCCATATCGCATTGAAGCGATTGCAAAAATGCCAACTGTTCTGCTGTTTCCACTCCCTCAGCAATCACCTGTAAATTCAGGCCCTGTCCCAGGGCGATCGCCACTTTCACAATCGTAGCACCGCTGTTGCCGTTGAGCAAATCTGCCACGAAGGATTTATCTATTTTTAAATTATTCAGTGGGAAGTTTTTCAGAGACCACAGCGAAGAATAACCTGTGCCAAAATCGTCCAGAGAAATTTGAATTCCCATTTGCTGCAACTCCTGCAATACCGACACCGTAAAATTTACATCTGTCATGGCAACTGTCTCGGTAATTTCTATTTCTAAATACTCGGGATTTAACTCGGTTTCTGACAAGATTTTAGCAATGGTTTCTACCGTGTTAGCTTGTAGAAACTGACGACCTGATAAATTCACAGCTACCCGTACTGGCGGCAATCCCAATAACTGCCACTCTCGATTTTGCAAGCAAGCTGTCCGCAGTACCCATTCGTCAATTTGGCAGATTAATCCTGTTTCCTCAGCTAAGGGAATAAATCGATCGGGAGGAATCAAACCGCGTTCGGGATGCTCCCAGCGAATCAGAGCTTCCATGCCGACTATTTGGCAAGTATTTAAGTTGATTTGCGGTTGATAGTGCAGCACAAACTCTGATTGTTTCAAAGCTTTGTAAAGCTGATTTTCTAAATTGAGTTCTTCAGAGACTTGATTGCCGATCGCCCGCGTGTAAAAATGATAATTGTTCCGACCTTTCTGTTTAGCTTTGTACATCGCAGCATCAGCATTTTTCAGTAAGGTTTCTGCATCTTCTCCGTCATAAGGAGCCAAAGCAATTCCCAAACTAGCCTTAGTATAAAGTTCCCGACCGTCAAAATCAAAAGGAGTGCTTAAACTCTGGATTATTCGCTGGCAAACCTTAGTTGCGTCCTCGGGGCTGTTGATATTGTACAGCAGCAAAGTAAATTCATCGCCGCCCCAACGGGCGATCGAATCCCCGAGGCGCAAACAGTTAGTCAAACGCCGAGATACACCTTGCAGCAACTGGTCGCCCACTGGGTGGCCGAGAGTATCGTTAACATTTTTAAATCTGTCTAAGTCTAGAAATATCACCGCCAACATTTCTGCATTCTGGTGAGCGTTAGCTAAAGCTAAAGACAGCCTTTCATTAAACAGCAATCTATTCGCTAAACCTGTTAATGGGTCGTGAGAAGCTTGATGTCGCATCATTGCCTCGACGCGCCTCTGCATGGCAGCCATGTACAGGTGAGTTCCTAATGATTTTGCTAGCTTCTGTTCCTCGCTGCTCCATTTTTGAGCTTCGCCGGTTTTGATTTCTTTCCAAGCTGCAAAGGACTGTCGGGGTCGATCGCTCCGGGCGTCGGAACTGCAACGGCCAGCCCACAAAATTTCGGTTTCTACGGCTGCGCGAAAAATGGTGAGACAGCCGATGCACTGTTGGCGGTATTGCAGCGGTACTGCCAAAAATGACCGAATGTCAGCTTCGAGAAAATTTGCAGATAAAGATTTGACTTGAGGTTCTTGAGCAATATCGGAAATCGCGTACAAGTGCGGGACGATTAAATTAGAAATATTTGTATCAATTGAACTGTAATGCTCGGAATATAGATTTTGATAAATGCCTAATTGGCTGGTACTGTCGGCAGTTTTTGGTTGCTCGTCTTGGTTGGCCCACCCCATGATCTGCTGCCAAAACTCGGTGAGTTCGAGATTGGTGTCTGGAGGCTGCTGCCCGCAGGTATAAAGTTTAGCCGGCCGATCGCCAAATTCGGCGGCAATGTACAAGCGTCCTCCCGAACCGTCCAAATGCTTGACACTTTGTTCGAGAACTGCTTGCCGAATTTCGTTTAGTTCCAGAGGAGAGTGCAGCAAACTGCTAATTTGGTTGACAACGGCTTCGTCGCGCGCTTGCTGTCGGGCTTGAGTGAGGAGAAAAGATTGGGCGATCGCAATTGAAAGCTGATCCACAAGCAACTGTACCATGTTCAATTCTCGATCGCTAAACCGTTTGGGTTGACTGTGGTGACAGGCCAGCAGCCCCCAAAGTTGATTTTGATGTACGATCGGCACCGTCAGAGAAGAACGCACCCCCATAGCCTCCAGATATTCTGCGTGACAGGGGTCTACAGGACAATAGCGAATATCTTCAACCGCTAAAGTTTGGCCGGTTTCGGGACAATCTAAGCGATTAATTATTTTATGCTGCAATCCCACATCTACAATCACTCGCTGCCGCGCTTTGACAAACATTTCGCGCGCACTAGGCGGAATGTCCCCCGCAGGAAAGCGCAAACCCAGCAGAGATGGCACATTTTCGCCGTTGATGGCCTCGGCAATCACCTCGCCGCTACCGTCTGCATCAAAGCGATAAACTTTTACCCGATCGCTTCCTAAAAAGCTGCGGATTTCTCGCGCCGTTGTCGTCAAAATCTCTTGCAGTTCTAAAGAGTTGCGGATGCGATTGGTAATTCGATTGAGTAAAATCTCTTGTTTTAAATTCGCTCTTGACGTTTGTCTAACTCTTCTGCGGGCCATCCCTTTTAATCTCCAGGGCAATTGACAGCATTTTTGCGAGCCACCTTGTTAACTCGCCCTGAACTATAGACTACAACACTTTCGCTCAGTCTGTGGGATTTACGCAACCAGAGAGCCAGAAACCCAGTTTTTAGGAATATTTTGGGTTTTTCTACAAATTTTGGGTACTAAGGAATGAAAATTAAATAACTTACAGTTTTTATTGTTCTTGTGGGATGGGCGTCCCGCCCGTCCTTTCTAGACGGGCGGGACGCCCATCCCACAAATATGTGTAAATTATTTAATTTGCGATCCTAACTGGGTTTCTCAACAGACTTTGATGCGGACTAAAGTCCGAACGATCAAACCAATCTAGAAACCGGGTCGATCGCACAAGCTTCTGACTGAGAGTGCAGAATGCTGGAAGAGTAAACCGGTTGCTCAGTATTTATACTGGGAAAT
>NZ_JAEQCB010000287.1:0-2641 GCF_020738785.1 Microcoleus sp. PH2017_05_CCC_O_A
AGGGGTTGTCTCTTTCATGGGTCATTTTTTAACGTTATCTGCTTGCTATGTAAGCATTATAACCTATTTTTATCGTATTTTCTGTTTAAGTCCCGTTAGCAGATAATCAAGCATTGCCAAGGCCTGATCCTGAAGCACGTCTTCGCCTGAAATTTCAGGCTTTTGACCCCTCCGCATCTTTTAATACGTGGTTAGCGGAAGTTGATGGTAAACCAGTTGGTTATGCTGTAACATTCTACACCTATTCCACTGTTTTAGCCTTACCATCCTTACATTTAGAAGATATTTTTGTGTTGCCGGAGTATCGCTTACTTGGAGTAGGAAAAGCGCTGTTTGCTCATTGCGCCAAGATAGCGCTGGAACGGAACTGCGGTCGAATCGAGTGGCTAGTATTGCACTCGAACACGCCAGCTAGGGCGTCGGTTCAGTATTAGGAGTTGACAAAAAAAGGACTTTATGAAATTAGCCAGTGCATGAGTTCGACTCTATGCCTGGTGTAATTGGCCGAACCTTATCCATTCGAGCAATGACATGAAGATTATGGACAACAGCGACTCGCCGTAGATCGAAGAGATTTTTCCGCAGTCCAATATAGCGAGCACGGTTCCCCTGCCAATGCCCAATATGAGCCAGAGAGTGTTCAACTGTAGTACGTTTTCTTAAGTCTATTCGACCAATAGCAGTGGATTGACGCGCTCGCAACTCTTGCATTAAGGCTTCATCAGGATGAATTGATACAGTCCGTCCTCTTTTACTATTCGTGCAACCAGCTCTGTGAGGACAAATTGCACATTCATTCTGAGGAAAATGAACAATCTTTCCGGGTTCAAATGGGATACTTACCTGATTGGGACAGCTAATTAAATGCGTATCCCAGTCAAGAAAAAAAGAATTTTTATCAAACCGTCCAGAATTTTTGACCGGCCACGCCTTGCAAAATATCTGTAATTTATCATCCCGTTGTGTCACCCAATGACTGGATAAATAAGCCCGATCAATATGTAACTCAGCTAGGTGAATATTTTGAAATTTTAAGTCACGTTCTAGGTCAACTGTAGCAGTGGCTTCCGGAGTATTTGCGCGAGTCAACGCCACCGCGCAAACTACACCACTCTCTAAATCTTTGAGGATGTGGCGTTTATATCCATCTATTTTCTTAGACTTGCTTTTCCGTCCATGTCGCATATCTGGGTCTTCAATAGAAATGCGACGGTATGAGGCTACTCCTTTGCTTAAACTCGGAACGCCTTGTGAGTCGAAAGTTACATTTTGGGATTTAATCACTCGGGCAACATCCAGAGTCTCTTGGACTACTTCAAATTCATCACTATCAGACTGGCTTTGCATCCATTCTTCCACTGAATCTAAGCTACTTAGGATAATTAAGAGTGCATTTTGACGTTCTCCTGGGTCATCCCAGTTTAAGTTATGTGGCTGTTTTTAAGCTGGAACTATTAAGGATGGGTGCACCTGCTTCCAGGGCAATTTCTGCTGGCTCCCGCCCCTGCACAGCAGCTATCATACTCACCGCCTTACGTAAAGCATGACCCAAGAGATTATATGTATCTTCGACTTTACCGGCTCCCCATAACGGGGAAGAATCTAAAGCCGCTTTGAGTTGACATGAGCCAAACCCACCTTTTTGTTTGGCAATTTCTACGGTGCGGTCAATTAAGCGTTGGTCTAGTTCTTTTTTAATTAAGCGATTTCTGAATCTCACCAAAGTGGCTTTGCTAAAAGGAGGAGTTTCACAATTGAGACAATCAAGAACTAACTGCCAACGTTGATCCATGAGCATTTCTTCAATTACTTCATCATCAGAAATGCCTAAGTAGGCTTGCAGAATAATTGCCAGCGCAATTTGTGCAGGAGGAATTGGGCCCTGACCGACTGTGCTATCTTTGAAAATTGTAGCAAGTTCTTCTTGAAACTCATCATTAAATATGAATGAACGGTTCAGTCGAAGAAAGGTGAATAACTTGGCTCGTTTAATGCGTTTGATAATCAACGCTTCTGTTGCTGAGAGTTCAATTGGAGGATGCCATAAGTGAGGGCGCATAAGGTTTCTTACTTCTTTCTGATTGTGAGAATTTAACAGGCTTTTCAATTCACATATCATTTCCAGTTTTTTTGTCAACTCCTAATACTGAACCGACGCCCTAGGGGTTGAGTGCGGATGTAAGATGCTG
Source organism: Microcoleus sp. PH2017_05_CCC_O_A (assembly GCF_020738785.1). Classification (NCBI taxonomy): domain Bacteria; kingdom Bacillati; phylum Cyanobacteriota; class Cyanophyceae; order Oscillatoriales; family Microcoleaceae; genus Microcoleus; species Microcoleus sp. PH2017_05_CCC_O_A. The sequence continues at coordinate 2,190 of NZ_JAEQCB010000287.1, forward strand.
GAGTCTGAAAGCAAAGCCTTTGATGAATGTAATGGACAGGGCTGGGCTGCTTTGTGGCGCATATTTATGGACGATCGGGACTTACATAAATTACGTCCTGATTTTGTCCCTAAAATGGAATCTTGGACAGTTGAGTTGGGATCTGCTAATAATGTCAATCGTCAAGATGCCCAACTTTACGCAGATAGAATTATCAACTATCTCTGCCACCGAGGATTTGTTACTGGTAGTCCACAAAAGTTATCTCACCAAATTTATATACCGAGAGGCAAGCTTAATAGTTTGAACATAGCAGATACTAAATATTCTGCTCCTTGTAGTGGTTTCTTTTATCCATCTGTAGAACCTGGAGCCAGGGCGAACGCATCTAAAGTTTATATTAGTATAATATGGTATATTGGAGAATAATTATTGAGTGCCTACAAAACATTTAAGCAGAGTTCGTTTTTATG
>NZ_JAEQCB010000288.1:0-5038 GCF_020738785.1 Microcoleus sp. PH2017_05_CCC_O_A
TGACAGATACTTCCAGCCCGGGGGTGCATCTCAATTTGGCATTCTTAGGATCGCGAATTAAATAATTTACACATATTTGTGGGATGGGCGTCCCGCCTGTCCAGAAAGGACGGGCGGGACGCCCATCCCACAACAACAATAAAAATTGTAAGTTATTTAATTCTCATTCCTTTGTGCAGTCCCCGCTCTGGTGCTATGTATAGCACCAGAGCGGCGACTGCACTAAAAAAAATCCTTTTTGCAAAAATGAGATACTTCCAGCCCGGACAGTTGGGTAGCTGATGGGTTCAAAATTTTTCCGCCAAAACTTGGACGGGTTGATGACCGGTAGACTTGAGTCTACCCTGACCTGTGATATGGCGAGGCTCGGCGGCCACATTTTCGGGCGCTTTTGTAAAGTTTGTATAAAGCTGGGCTTTAGATCGGAACAATATTTGGTAAACGTGGAGCGGCTAGGACACAATAGGCTAAAGACATCAGCTTGAAATTTGAAACTAGGACTTCATGGTCAGCCAAACCCCAGAGACAGATTTTCGGGTTACATACTTGGACGAGATTCCCTCGGTTCACATACCCGTGCGCTTGAGCGTACTTGAAGCCGTAAACTTCAAGACAACCTGCCAGCAACTTTTCTCTGAAAACACCGTTCCCAGCAAAATTGTCCTAGACTTCAGTCAGACGACATTCATTGACAGTAGCGGGATCGGTGCTTTAGTCAGCAATCTGAAATTTTCCAAACAGCGCGGCAGCGACTTGGTGCTCCGAAGCCTCAAGCCACAGGTGATGGCAGTATTTGCTCTCACCAGCCTAGATCAAGTGCTGACAATCGAGCAGCCTTCTGCAACGTCAACTCCCATAGAGACACACCCCTCCGACAATCAGCTACCGATGACGCATCCCTCGGTGCAGTCGTTGGTGAAACGGGTGATAGATGTCGTTGGGGCGATCGTCGGTTTGATAATTACAGGAATTTTGTTTGTACCCATAGCGGCAGCCATCACGATTAACGATCCGGGCCCGATATTGTTTGCACAAACCCGCTGCGGCTGGATGGGCAGAAGATTTCGGATTTGGAAATTTCGATCGATGTGTACTAATGCCGAAGCCATGAAAGCCGAAATTAAAAACCAAGCTTCTGGCGCATTTTTCAAAAATGACAACGACCCGCGGATTACCAAAGTCGGACGCATCTTGCGGAAAACGAGTCTCGACGAACTGCCACAGTTTTGGAACGTGCTCAAAGGCGAAATGAGTCTAGTCGGCACTAGACCGCCTACTCCAGACGAAGTTGAGCGCTACGAAGTCCCTCAGTGGCAGCGTTTTGATGTCAAACCTGGAATGACAGGCGAATGGCAAGTCAACGGTCGCTCTAAAGTCCGCGATTTTGAAGATGTCATCCGTTTAGATTTAAAATACCAACAAGACTGGAGCCTGATGTATGACCTGAAACTAATTGTTAAAACCATAACTGTGCTGTTTAACAAAAATAGTGGCGCTATGTAGAGCGGTCAACAACCGATTGCTGAAATTTTAGTTGCTGTTGATTTCTCGACAGCCGGAACTCGAACTTGATACTTAGTCAAGTAGGCGATCGATCGCGATACTTACGTTAGTATTAAGTGTTAAAATTCACACAGAAAATGTGCATCTATTTACCAGCTCTGCGATCGGAGCATTAATTAGCAATTGGCGAGTTCGAGGTCGTACTCGAATGACTCCAGCAGGGTTTTCGAGGACGACAAGAACTCAGGTGTGTTGAGAAAAGTACCGACTGCTAACACGGTCGAAGCTGAAATAACTCATCGCAAGCTGCTGAGTCGGGAAATTTTCCGATTTAAACGTCCTACCGAAGCGGGTTACAGTATCGGAAGTCTCTCATTTTCGCGATCGAGTAAATGGTGCGAAAGGAATGCTCACCTTGAGGCAAAACGGGCTTCTTCAATTCAAGCTTGACTAAACTAATATGTTGCCAAGACCTTGCCCTCCTTTTCCTCTCCAACCTGCGCTGGCTACAGCGGTGGTGGGGGGCGACCAGGGAGAAGAAAAATGAAAGACGAGCAACCAATTGCCGAGTTTGACCTTCAGGTTACAACAGACCTGAACGCTCTGACACAAGTTTCGGAATGGTTGGAGAATATTGTTCTGCCGCTGATACCACAGGACTTGTGGTGGCAGTGCAGCCTGATTGTTAATGAAGGGTTTACAAATGCTGTCCGCCATGCTCACCAGAACTTGCCCCCCGAGACGCCGATCGACATTGACGTAAAAGTGTTTGCAGACTACTTAGAAATTAGGATTTGGGACAGAGGTCAACCCTTCAACCTGGAATCAAAGCTGCGCTCGATCCTGCAAGAGCAGCGCGATCCGTTGGATAGAGAAGGAGAAAGGGGACTGGTGTTTATGTACAAGCTCACCGACGAGCTGCACTATATCCGTACCGACGATCGCTCCAACTGCCTGGTAATGCGGAAAAACCTTACCTGAGGGCGCGATGCGGGCCCTCCCCTGGGCGGCTTCTGGCGATCGTCGGCAGGGCCGGGCGCCGCCCCTGCGATGCTCCCTGACACCCAACCACATCCTCTGCAATTCACCGGGTGGACGATCGAGTGCCCAAGGCCTAGTCAAGCGAGGGCACCAAGTTCGAGTCGTCACCGGAATGCCCAACTATCCCCAGCGGCGAATTTATCCGCAATATCGGGGCAAATTTTACCTCACCGAAGAACACAACGGCGTCACTATTCAGCGGAGTTACCTGCGCGTCAACGGCCCTCACCCCAGCCTGCTAGACCGACTTTTGCTAGACGGTAGTTTTGTCGTATCCAGCGCCGTCCAAGCATTCAGAGGCTGGCGTCCCGACGTGATTTTCTCAACAATGCCACCTTTACCGATTTGCGTTCCAGTGGCCTTTTACGGCTGGACTCGCAATATCCCGATCGTCCTCAACGTACAGGATATCGTCTCAGAAGCAGCCGTGCGCGTCGGCTTGGTCAAAAAAAACGGACTGCTAATTCAGATTGCGGACGCCTTAGAAAAATTTGCCTACAGCACAGCCAGCCAAGTCAGCGTTATCGACAGCGGTTTTGTCAGCAAATTGCACTCTCAGGGAGTACCCCCGGAAAAAATAGTTTGCGTTCCCAATTGGGTTGATGTCAATTTCATCCGCCCTTTACCAAAAGAAAATAACCCCTTTCGCGAAACCCACAAACTAAATGGCAAGTTTGTGGTTCTTTATGCTGGAAATATTGCCCTTACCCAAGGCTTACAAACAGTGGTCAAAGCAGCGACCCGTTTGAAGCACATACCTGAAATTGCTTTTGTAATTGTGGGGGAATCAACAGCACTGACGCGCTTGCAAAAAGATTGCGAAACTTACAAAGCTACTAATGTAATGTTACTGTCGTTTGAACCGCGAGAAAAATTGCCCGAAATGTTAGCTGCTGCGGATGTTAGTTTAGTCGTACAAAAGCGCCGGGTAACTAACTTTAATATGCCTTCAAAAATTCAAGTGCTGCTGGCGAGCGGTCGGGCAATTTTGGCGTCCGTTCCCGAAACTGGTACGGCGCATAAAGCAGTGCAGCAAAGCGGTGGCGGGGTGGTGGTAGCGCCGGAAGATCCGCAGGCTTTGGCTGATGCTGTGGAGGATTTGTTCTTAAATCGCGATCGGGTGGATGCGTTGGGCGAGCAAGGTAGAAAGTATGCTGTGGAGAATTACGGATTTGAGGAAGCTTTGAATCATTATGAGGCTTTATTTGCGGCGGTGGCGGCAAGTCATGCTGAGAAAATATTGCAACCGCTGCCAAAGTAGACGAGCAATTGCATACATCTGCGATCGATCGCAGATTTAAGGCAGACGCAACAGGGAGCATCTCATTTTTGCAAGAAGCATTTTTTATTGCAGTGCGAGCGTCCCCGCTCGCCTGCTATATCAATCAGCACGCGAGCGGGGACAGCACTACAGATGCAAAACTGAGATGCTCCCGACGCAACACAGATGAACACCGATAATTTTAAGAAAAGCGAGATAATGAATGTAAGATATCTCTTAATTTTGGTTAATTTTTATGAGGTGCCTTAGCCAGTTTCAGTTGAATCAAATTAAATAAAGGAATCAGATATAAATAAAACGCATACTAAGTCTACAGCAAGTTGATAATCATCTAATTTTTGTTGGCGGTACTTTGATTCCACTAATTGATGGGTCAAGATAATTGCGATCGTCTGGGTACAACCAAAGGCTGCTGAAAAAATGCTAATTACTGTTGTGGCAAAAAATAAATCTCCTCTGGTTCGAGCTTTATTGAGAGACACTTCCACAAATTCTAAAATTCTGGTGCCGGCAAAAATGCCAGCAAATGCTGTCGAGACAACTACAACTAATGAAACTGCCATAGACAAAATTCCTCCTCCTGCTACAATATCTTTTAAACTAGAAGTTGATTCTAATTTAAATCCTGCGATCGCGAATTGCAGAATCTCGATCGGCGAATAACCTTGAACGAAAAAGGCGATCGCACTTCCGGTAATGATACTAACAGCCATCGCGATTTTGACTTCGACTCGCAGTACACAAAGTATGAGAATTGTCAAGGCTGGCAGCAAAGTTATCGAATTAAGATTGAAGGCAGTGCCTAGTTCCAAAGCCAAATTGTTGCCCGAAAGTTCGACGGGATTAAAAGCCGATAAAATTAAATACAACAAGCTGGAAACGAGCAGCGGTAATAAGCCCGTCACCGCCATATTTTTGAGATTGGTATAAATTTCGGTTTTGGTAACGATCGCAATCAAAATAGCGCTCGAAGACATCGGAGAACACCGATCGCCCACATAAGCTCCCGCTACAATCGCCCCGGCGATCGGATTCGGATTTACACCGCTGCCGTTGGCGATTATCATCAAAGCAATGCCGATCGTGCTTGCAGCGCCAAAAGATGTTCCCAGCACAGGGCTATTTCATTCTAAACAGCTTCTTCAAAACGTCTAGACCATAGCCAGCGAGCCGTTGTGCCTGTGCCATATTTGTTTCTCCAGCTTCTCGATA
>NZ_JAEQCB010000289.1:0-4921 GCF_020738785.1 Microcoleus sp. PH2017_05_CCC_O_A
AGCGGCGAATTAGCAGGAAAATATAAACCAGGATACGAAGAATATCGCTCTTTATTTAAACAAATAGAAAAATTATCCCATCAAAGTTGCTTCCTGCTAGTCGGTTGGGAACCACCCAAAGAAGTTCCTCAACTCACCAGCGAAAATACTCCCATTCGTATTTTACAACTCACAGGCTTAGACACTGCGGCCGCGCGGGAAATACTCCGAGATAAAGGATTAACAGAAATCGAGAACTGCGAAACACTCATTCACCGCTACCAAGGCAATCCGTTATGGTTAAAAAGCGCGGCGACTCTGATTCAAGAGTTGGGAATCGGCGCGACAGAGTTATTATTAAATGATACCGTATTGTTGCCAGAAGATTTGAAAGATGTTTTACAGCAGCAGTTTAGTCGCTTATCGGAAATAGAAAAACAAGTCCTCTCCTTGTTTTGTAGGGAAAGCGAACCAGTTAACCTGGCAAAATTACTCGAATATGGCACTATGCGATCGCCAGATTTGCTCAATGCCCTACAATCTTTATCGCGGCGTTGCTTCATTGACAAAACAGGAAGTTTTTATACTTTGCCACCTGTCTTGAGGCAGTATGTCCAAGAATTATGATTGAACTGTTAAAAATCGCCTAATATGGTGTTGACTTTTCTCGGTCTTTTGCTGTACTATGAGAATGTATATAGAATAATGGAAATAGTGAGTTTTTTATTTTTAATGCGCCAATTCCCATTATAAATAAAGTATATGTCAATTCGCCAGAATTTGCAATACTAAAACAATACTTTTTTCCCGCCGATCGCACTTAAGCACCAATAAATGAAATATTCTGCATCCAGCCCCAGAAACAACAGCCAAACATCTCGCTTTGACGGATTATCTTTGGACGATCGCAATCCCGACTTCATAAAACTAATGCTGCCACTCTGGGAATGGCTGTACCGCTACTATTTTCGCGTCCAAAGCGACGGCTGGCACCACGTCCCCGCACGCGGAAAAATGCTCGTTGTCGGCTCTCACAACGGGGGAATCGCCGCTCCTGATATGTTTATGTTCCTATACGAATGGTTCCACAGATACGGCACTGAACGCTTGGCCTACGGATTGATGCACCCGACGGTTTGGGAAGTTTCTGCTGATATTGCTGGCATGGCGGTGCGGTGTGGCGCGATCAAAGCGCATCCAAAAATGGCGATCGCAGCTTTGCGAAAAAATGCCCCGGTTCTAGTCTATCCTGGTGGTGCCGAAGATACTTTTCGTCCCTATCACTTACGCAATAAAATCCACTTTGCCGGACGCAAGGGATTTATTAAGTTAGCATTGCGAGAAGAAGTGCCAATTGTACCAATTATATCCCACGGTGCCCACGATACTTTGATAGTTTTGGCAGATTTGTACGAAGAAGTTAAGCAATTGCATGAATTGGGGATGCCGTGGTTGTTGGGCATCGATCCGGTAGTATTTCCGGTGTATTTGGGATTGCCTTGGGGGTTGAGTATTGGGCCTTTGCCAAATCTGCCTTTTCCCGTGCAAATTCGGACTCGCGTGTGCGAACCGATCGTATTTGAGAGGTACGGTAAGGAAGCTGCGGGCGATCGCGATTATGTCGATGCTTGTTTCGATCTAGTTACAACTCAAATGCAAGCACAATTAGATTGTTTGGTTTGTAGTAAGGACTTCAGTCCTTAAAGCCCAATGTTTAAGTGCTAAAATTATGACTGCAAAAAACTTTGGCAATTGCTATCATAATTTATACCCACTCCTGGACGCATCAGCCCAAAGAAACCGGGTTTTTTGGCGAATCTGCGGACTACAACGAAAGATTTTCGTAAAACAAACCCGGTTTTTGACCACTCCGTGCGATCGCGAACTAATACCAATTCAACCAACTATTGCTACATTTTTAAATTGCATACAAATTATTTTTCATTCGCCGAAGCCACCGCCAGACACGGCAATGCCGTCTCCCTACTTCTAAAATCTAAAATTCTATAATTGCCTTTAACGCAATCCCGGGATGAGAAAGTACCGCCTGCGACTCAATCATGTGCAGAAATTCCCAAAAAGCTTGACAAACCTTCCTATCCCCGACAAGCACTTTTAACACCAGATCCATCTAATCAATTGTCAGCCGCGTAGCGAGATTTGGTTTCGCACCTGTAGATATTGTGAATCTGTCTCAAAGATTGTTCATAAAAGCCATCCCTACAAGTGTTTCGTTGCGTTAAAAAAATCTACTTCACAAACCAAACAAAACTGACATAGCACAATTATCCCTCAATCAACAGCAGGCCGCAGACATATCTATACACTTCCGACTGTAGGGGGATGTTTTAGCTCGTCAATAAGGCGATGCTTGCCTTTAGGGGTACGAGACTAAAACTATACATTAGCCGATCGCGCGCACCCACCCTTTAACGAGGAATATACTATGTATCAAAATTTGCCAATAAATCCACAACTGTATAACATCGGGTTCTGGCTGGCCCAAGTGCCTCCACAATTTTTTATCGCCTTAATATCTGGAGTCGTACTAGCCTGTGCTTTCCAACTCTTGCTGACAAATTTATCAGTAGCCGCAGGCCTTTCCTACATCGGACAATCCCACGACGATGGACACAAATCTGATAGCAGTAGTCCCGTCCGCCACATCGGCCGCAAAGTCGGTACTTGGACTCTAATCACCGTCACTGTCGCCCTATTCTTCGCTTGCTTGCTAGCAGTTAAGCTTAGTTTGATTAGCAGTCCTGGTTTAGGTGCGATCGTCGGTTTAGTCGTGTGGGCGGCCTATTTCTCACTCCTCGTCTGGGTGAGCTCCACCACCGTCGGTTCCCTGATCGGTTCCGTGGTTAACACCGCAACATCTGGCGTTCAAGCTATTTTCGGCACCGCAGCCGCAGCCCTCGGCGCCAAAGCAGCTAGCAATCAAGTAGTCGCCACGGCGAAAGCAGCAGCAGCAGCGGTGGGCCACGAACTCGGTAGCGCGATCGACCCTACAAGCTTGCGGGAAAACGTCGAAGACTACATCCAAGCCCTCAAACCGCCGGAATTAGACATCAAAGCGATGCGTAGCGAGTTTGAAAAATTGCTCAACGATCCGCAACTCAAAAGCATTGCGGGCGAAAATTTGCCGAATCTCGATCGACAAACTCTCGTAGATTTAGTCAGTTCGCGATCGTCCTGGTCAAAACGCGATGTCAACCGGATTGTAGACCAACTCCAAGATGCTTGGAAACAAGTAGGAAAACAAGACCAGAAATCAGACGGCATCGCCCAATTGATAGATTATCTCAAATCAGCAAAATCGGGAGATTTGCTCTCAGATACGCTGACAAGTAGGGTAGAAAAAGTTCTCGGCAATCTGGGCGGGCAAAATTCTGGACAAAACTCCACAATGATGTCCCAAGCAACGTCAATGGCAGTCAATGCTTTAATGGGAGTAGTTTTGGGTCGCACGGATATTTCCGACTTAGATGTCGAAAAAGTAATGGGTCAGCTTAAAACAGCTAAGGACAAAGTTAGCCAACAAGCTGATAAAATTACCGCTCAAGTCAAAGGCGAACCAGAAACTTACAGCCCAATTCGTGCTGACGTAGAAAACTACTTGCTCAACACTTATTCGTGGCAGATGAACCCTACCGCGATCGAGCGCGAATTTCGTGACGTGCTCTACGATCCAACGGCAGATCCGGGAACTGTGCGCCACGAATTGGAAAAACTAAATCAGTCCAAGTTTGCGGAAATCCTGGCAAGTCGAGGCGTTTTTACCCAAGACAAAATTAAAGAAATTTCCCAGGAATTAGAAGGAATCAGACAGCGAGTTTTACAAACTGCGATCTTTGCCGAGGAGCAAGAAAAAGCTCGCGATTTGCAGTGGCGCGTGGAAACTTATTTGAAGCTGACGCCCAAAGCAGAACTGACAGCAGCAGGTATCGGGAGCGATTTTAAGAAAATCTTAGAGGATTCTGATGTTACTTACGAACAGTTGCGCGATCGGCTTTCTCCTTTCACCAGCGATAGTTTCGTGCAAATTCTCAGAGGCCGCGAAAACTTCGGCTTCCAGGAAGTAGACCAGATTGTTAAAGAGTTGGAAAGGACGCGAGATGTAGTTTTAGCAGATGCTAAAGGTCTGCAAGAAGCAGCGCAAGTCCGACTAGACAATCAGTGGCAAAAAGTACAAGAATACTTGAAGTCTACGGGCAAAGAAGAACTCAATCCCGAAGGACTCAAACGCGATTTCAAAACGCTGCTGGACAACCCGGAAGCGGGAATGTGGGCGCTAAAAGCTAGAGCTTCTCGGTTCGATCGCGAAACTTTGGTAAAATTGCTATCTCAGCGCAAAGACCTCAGCGAAGACCAAGTAAACCAGCTTCTCGACAGTGCCGAAGAAACTTGGCACAGCGCGCTGGAAGCACCGCAAAAGTTGGCTGAAAAAGCCAAGGATCAGTACGACCAAACTACTACCGCCCTGGCAGATTACCTGCGGAAGACTGGCAAGGAAGAACTCAATCCTGAAGGGATTAAGCGGGATTTGACCAAATTGATGGAAAATCCCAAGGAAGGGGCTTTAGCGCTGCGCGGAAGGCTATCTCAGGTCGATCGCGATACTTTGGTCAAGCTGCTTTCTCAGAGAGAAGATTTGACCGAGGAACAAGTCAATCAAATTATCGACCAAGTGCAGGAAACTCTAGGATCGATCGTGAAAGCGCCGCGCCGTTTGGCGAAGCGGGTGCAAACTCAAGTCCAGGATTTTCAGAGCATTTTAGAGGATTATTTGCGAAATACGGGCAAGGATGAATTAAATCCCGAAGCCATCAAGCGGGACTTGCAAGAGACTGTTGGCGAATGTCTGAGGGGTGTCACCCCTCAGACATTGCCGTCCTGAATAGGCAGAATGATTGTGTAATCACGCACCATATTAAATAAT
>NZ_JAEQCB010000034.1:0-83948 GCF_020738785.1 Microcoleus sp. PH2017_05_CCC_O_A
ACAATGCCAACAATTTCTCTCAAAAACTTCTCTTTTCTTCCTCTGCGTTCTCTGCGCCCTCTGCGGTTAAAAAAAATCTCATTCACAAATCAAATAAAATTGGACTAAAACTCCCTATGCCTAACCCAGAAATTCGCACAGCTAACGTCACAATTCCCAATAGAGATTTGCAAATCGCGGCTTACCTAGCCCAACCCGCCGCCGCAGGGCAATTTCCCGCTGTGATGGTGATTCAAGAAATCTTTGGCGTCAACGCACACATCCGCGAAGTTACAGAAAGAATAGCAAAGGAAGGATATGTGGCGATCGCCCCAGCCATCTACCAGCGCCAAGCCCCCGGCTTTGAAACCGGCTACACGCCCGAAGATATCAAAATCGGCAGACAATACAAAGAACAAACTACCGCATCCCAACTGCTGAGCGACATCCAAGCCGCCATCGATTACCTCAAAACCTTACCATCCGTCAAACAGCAAGGTTTTGGCTGTATCGGTTTCTGCTTTGGCGGACACGTCGCCTACCTCGCGGCGACTTTGCCCGAAATCAAGGCTACAGCGTCGTTCTACGGCGCTGGTATCGCCACTCTCACCCCCGGGGGCGGATCTCCCACGATCGATCGCACAGCGGACATTAAAGGTACTCTCTACGCCTTTTACGGCACTCAAGACGCCAGCATTCCCAAAGAACAAGTTGACCAAATTGTCGCAGAATTGCAAAAACACAGAATTCCTCACCGAATTTTCAGCTACAATGCCGATCATGGCTTCTTCTGCGACCATCGCGGCAGTTTCAACGCTACCGCAGCAGCCGAATCGTGGGTGCAAGTGAAGCAGCTATTTCAACACGAACTTCAACCAGCTTAGAGAGTGGAAGATGAGAGAGAGGGGAGAGGGGGATAGTGGGAGAGTGGGGGAACATCTTGCTTCTTGCTTCAACAACTGACAACTGTCAACTGACAACTGACAACTGTCAACTGACAACTAATTTACTGATAACTGACAACTAAACTGACATGAATTCCAAATCTACAGGTTCTCAAAGCGCAAAAGCATCTTTTTCAATGGATGATTTTGCTAAAGCCCTCGAACAGCACAATTATGAGTTCCAGAAGGGACAAGTAGTGCGCGGCAAAGTGTTCGAGTATGACTCAAATGGCGCGTATGTTGATATCGGCGGCAAGTCTTCGGCTTTTTTGCCGATCGAAGAGGCTGCTTTGAGAACGGTAACGGATTTGTCGGAAGTCGTTCCGCTAGACGAGGAACGGGAATTTTTAATTATCCGCGAACAAGATGCAGACGGCCAAGTTACTCTGTCTCTGAAACAGTTACAAATTCAGCAAGCTTGGGAAGATTTAGTTGCATTGCAGGAAACTGGTAAAGTGCTTCAGGTGCGGGTTTCTGGGGCGAATAAGGGCGGCGTGACGGTGGATGTTGAGGGAATGCGCGGTTTTATTCCCCGATCGCACTTAGCCCAACGCGATAACATAGAATCGCTGATTGGTCAATCTTTGACCGTGAATTTCTTGGAAGTCGATCGCGAACGAGAAAAACTCGTACTTTCCCAGCGGATGGCCACTCAATCTTCTGCCTTAAATCAGTTGCAAATCGGTCAATTAGTGGAAGGAACAGTCAGCAGCATCAAGCCTTTTGGCGTGTTTGTGGATTTGGAAGGAGTTAGCGGTTTGCTGCACATCAAGCAAGTCAGCCAAAAATATATTGAGAACCTCGGACAAGTTTTCACCCCCGGCCAACCCCTGAAAGCCGTGGTAGTTGACCTCGATCAAAGTCGCGGTCGAATTTCGCTTTCTACTCGGGTACTCGAAAATTATCCAGGGGAAATGGTGGATAAAATGGCGGATGTCATGGATACCGCAGAAGAGCGATCGGAACGTGCTAGAAAAACTGTTTCTTAGGTCTTAACAATTGTAAATGTCTAAGGTATGTAGTTGCGCTTCAGCGCTCTTGGTATATTAAATTTATCAAGAGCGATCGATCGCAACTACGTGCTTTTTCGGAGCGATCGATCGCAACTACGTGCCTTTCCGGAGCGCTTAGGCGGAACTAACTGCCTTTCCGGAGCGCTGAAGCGCAACTACGTACCTAAGAGCGTCCAAGCGCAACTACCTGCCTTTTTGGAGCGCTTTCATCGCAACTTTCCATTAAACAGTTTTAGCCGCAGTCGAACTTGTTTCAGTCTCAGCCTGTGCTTGCACCGTCCAAGCATTTTCCATATCTAGCGCTTGTTTCGCCTGATAAACTGGTAAGTCAAACCAGAAAGTCGTGCCCACATTAACTTCGCTAACTAAATTAATTTTAGTGTGGTGTTTGTCAATAATGTTTCTGACAATCGAAAGACCTAATCCCGTGCCTTCTAGAGTGTGGACTCGGTTTTCTACCCGGAAAAAGCGATCGAAAATTGCCTGCTGATCTTCGGGATCTATGCCAATCCCGGTATCAGAAATTTCGATCCGCACCACCGGAAAATGGCTGGTATTTGGTGGAAATTTGTGGGTTCCGGATGCGCCGTCTTCGCGTGGATGAGCATCCGACTCTAGGAAATAGGCTCGAATTGCCACCTTACCACCGGACTCGGTAAATTTTAAGGCATTTCCTACTAAATTTGCAAATACTTGCAGCAGCAAATCGTAATGACCTAAAGCTGGCGGCAAACAGGGGTCAACTTCTTGCTCTAATTCGATGCCTTTATCCCTGGCATTTAACTGATAAGTTCGCAGAGTTTGTTCGACAGCTTGGGGGAGGTCAACCGCGTCCAATTGATAAATTCGGCAGGATTCTAGGCGCGATAAGTCTAACACGTCGTTGACTAAACGAGTGAGGCGATCGGTTTCTCGATTGGCAATTTCCAGAAATTCCCGGCGTTCGCTTTCTAGAAGGTCTTCTCCGTACTCGTGGAGAGTTTCGATAAAAGATTTGATATTAAATAAAGGGGTTCTCAATTCGTGAGAAACATTGCTGATAAAATTGCTTTTAGCCTCATTTAGTTCGACTTCGCGAGTGATGTCCTGCACTGTCATGGCAATGCCTTTGAGACTGTCTCGGTACTGTCCGGAACCTTGATGCTTCGAGGTTTGCTCGTAGAATGTACACTCGATCGCGTTCGGGCGTTTTGACTCGGTACAGGTATTTTCCTCGTCGCGCACGCAGCTTTTGCACAGCGGTTCGGTGCCAGGGGCTTTGTGGAGAATTACGGTGGTTAGCAGAATCCGAATTGTGCGGTTGACTGGTTCGCTCAGAGTAATCCGAAATTCGCCGCCTTCGCGATCGCCCGCAGCGATTTCGTGCAGGGGTCTTGCTAACTCGCGCTGCACTTCCGCAGGTAAAATATTGACGACGTTAATGCCGATCGCATTTTTACCTTCCCATCCAAAAATCCGCCTCCCCGTCGGGTTGACTAAAATCACCTGCAAATTTGCATCCAGCAACAGCGCCCCATCAGCAATAGTTGAAACCAAAGTTTCTAGTTTCGCTTTTTCCGCTGTCAACTCTTCAATATTTTGTTCTTCATAACTCTCTAATTTCTCGGCCATCTCGTTAAAACTGCCGATCAACTCGCCCAATTCTCCCCCCAAAGGCAGGTCAACTCGCTGCTTAAAATTCCCGCCCGCGATATTTTTGACCCCAAATACTAATTGTTTGATCGGGTGAGTAATTGTCAGCGCATTAAATACAGCGCCCAAAATCACCATCACCCAAATCGTGACAAATACTGCTAAAGTAACATCCCTGGTTAGATTTGAAGAGATAACTGCTGCGGGATTGGGGTTAATGCCGATCGCCAAAACGCCTAAATACTTGTCCTCGTGAATTAGCGGCACAAATACGTCAGTAACTTCTCCGTCTGGCGTCAAGTGCTGCCGCACCAAAGGCAAAGAAGTTAAATTTCTCGCCTCAATGTCGGCGATAAAATTATCCGGGAGTTTAATTTGGCGGCGCAGTGTCAGGGAAGTTTGCACCTCAGATTCCGAGAAAGGTATCCCCAGAAAAATATCTCCTGCTTCGTCGCCATACAGCATATAGCGGACGCTGGAGGTGCTGCTATAAAATTGGCGGGAAAAACGGGCTACTTCGGAGCGATCGTTTTTTGCAATCAACGGCGCCACATTTGCCGCCAAGAGCAGACCGAGGTCGCGGCCGTAGCGAGTATCGTTAAGTCTGGCGTCTAGTTGGATAGTATTCACGGCCCAAAAAGTCAGGCCGCTCATAATTAACGAAACTACGAGGGTAGCACCGGCCATCAGGCGAGTCTGGAGGGTAAAATCCGACCACCAGCGGGCAATAATTTCTCCGATTTTGTTTAGTATGGCCAGCATTTGAGCAGTTCACCAGTTGAATATTAAAAGGAAGATTAATTGAGTTTGTGGTCGATCGATTTTTCTGTCGCGACTTGTCCGCTACTGCCACCGCAGATGTGCCAAACTTTATTGTGGCACTTCTACCTTGAAATTGCTCTGCTTTTGGGCGGCCAAAACCTCTATCCTCCGGGGTTTTAATTCTATCTTCTGCTTGGGGGAGTTCTAGTATCCCCAGCGTGTCGAGCTTTCGGATAGCAGCGGCCACAGCAGGCCGCAATTCCTAATTTCGATCGACACTGGGCTCGACACTGGGCTCGACACTGGGCTCGACACTGGGCTCGACACTGGGCTCGACACTGGGCTCGACACTGGGCTCGACACTGGGCTCGCCCCTTCAAATTGGATGCAATCAACTGCTGCATAAGCTTTAGAGATAGCTTGTTCCAAAGTTTCTGCAACCGCCGTGACGCCCAAAACGCGGCCGCCCTCGGTCACTAACTGCTGCTGCTTCAACTGAGTGCCGGCGTGAAACACTTCTGCACCTTTGGCTTCAGCTTCCTCGATACCTGTAATAACTTTGCCTTTTTGATAATTTCCGGGATAGCCCCCAGAAGCTAAAACCACGCAAACAGAAGCCCCAGACTTCCAGCGAATGTTGGAATATTCACCCAGACGCTGCTGACAACAAGCAAACACCAAATCTTCCAGGGGAGTTTCCAAGAGGGACAAAACCGCTTGAGTTTCGGGATCTCCAAAACGACAGTTGAATTCTAAGACTTGAAGTTCTCTTTTCGGTGTAATCATTAAACCTGCGTAGAGGACGCCCCGGTAATCGATGTTGCGCTTTTGTAGCGCAGCGAGGGTAGGTTCAAGAATTTCTGCTTGAATCCTGTCCATTAGTTTGGGCGAGACAATTGGCGCTGGGGCGTAGGCTCCCATACCGCCGGTATTGGCTCCCTTGTCGCCTTCGCCAATGGCTTTGTGGTCTTGAGCTGCCAGCAGCGGTTCTACTGTGATACCGTCGGTGAGGGCGAGAATAGAGACTTCTTGACCGGTTACATATTCTTCGACGACGACTCGGAGGTTGTCGGTGCCGAATTCGCCTCTAAAAATGGTGTTGATGGCGCTGTGAGCCATTTTGACGGTGGTAGCAACGGTGACTCCTTTGCCTGAGGCGAGTCCGTCTGCTTTGATGAC
Source organism: Microcoleus sp. PH2017_05_CCC_O_A (assembly GCF_020738785.1). NCBI lineage: Bacteria > Bacillati > Cyanobacteriota > Cyanophyceae > Oscillatoriales > Microcoleaceae > Microcoleus > Microcoleus sp. PH2017_05_CCC_O_A. The sequence goes on from NZ_JAEQCB010000034.1 coordinate 5,510, forward strand.
TATGGGTACTCCTTGTTCCACAACATATGCTTTGGCTGCTTCTGCGCCTGTAAATACGGCAGCTTTGGGTGTTGGGATTTGTGCTTCCAGCATCAATTCTTTGGCCCAGGATTTGCTGGATTCAATTTGGGCGCCGGCTTTGTTGGGGCCGAAAATCATCAGTTTTCGCTGTTGGAAGTAGTCAACGATGCCTAGCGATAGGGGCAATTCCGGGCCGACGATGACGAGTCCGATGTTGTTCACCATCACAAAGCGTTCTATGCCTTGGAAGTCGTCGATGTTGAGCGACAGATTTTGACAGCCTTTTGTGGTAGCTGTGCCGCCGTTGCCCGGAACGCAGAATACTTGTTTAATCCGCGTAGATTCTAGCAGTTTTTTTGCGATCGCGTGTTCGCGACCTCCGTTCCCCACAACCAAAACTTTCACAGTATCCTCACCTATAAATTTTGTTCCCTGAATGTCGCATTTTCAGTGTTTGCACCTGTCTATCTGCTTTTTGCAGTGCTGTCAATTATGCCATGCTTGGCGAATCGTGAATTGCTAGATGTGGCACTTTTCTGGAGGAGTGGGGAGCGATCGCTATTTGCCGGCATCCTGGGATCGTGCAATAATTCAAGACTTTCGCCGTCGATTTTTTCTAGGTTCTGCCTCGATTAAATCGTGCAATTAGCTAAAAAAAATTGCTTTTAAATATTCAATATTTCTCATACATTCGGCTACAAATAGCGATAAAATAAACAAGTTGATACCAGGAATTTTACTCACATGAAATCTAATCAAACCGCTGCGAGTTCGCCTGCCAAATTGAAGCGGGTGGGCGTTGTCGGCGGCGGTCAGCTAGCTTGGATGATGGGAGAAGCTGCTAGCGCGCTGGGTATTGAATTGGTAGTCCAAACTCCTAATGGTGATGACCCGGCAGTTTCTGCTGCTGTGGGTGCTGTTTTGGGGGCTGTTGATGATGTTTTGGCTACGGCTTATTTGGCGGATGGCTGCGATGTTATTACTTTTGAAAATGAGTTTGTGGATTTGGATGGTTTGCGAACGCTAGAACAGCAAGGTGTGTTATTTCAGCCGAGTTTGTCGTCGCTTTCTCCTTTGTTGGATAAGTACGTGCAGCGCTGTTATTTACAAAGGTTGGGTTTGCCAACTCCCAGGTTTTGGGCGCCAGATAGTATGGCGGATTTGGATTTAGATTTGTTGCAGGAACCCCAGGGAAGGCAGATTGGAGCAGGGGCTGTGGGGCATGAACCTATGTGCGGGGAAGTTGCGATCGACAATTTAGCAATTTCTGTTTCCGACAGCACACAGATAGAACAAAACTCGGAATCTGGGCCTAGAGATTTTCCCTTTGTCGTCAAAGTTCGCCGCCACGGTTACGACGGCCAAGGTACTTTTATTGTTAAGGATCGCGAGAGTTTTGAGTCAATTAGCGCTACACTTAAAGGTCAGTCTTTGCTGGTAGAAGAGTTTGTGCCGTTCGATCGCGAGTTGGCTGCGATCGCAGCTCGATCGGCAACTGGTGAAATAGCGATTTACCCGATCGTGGAAACTCAACAGCAAAATCAGGTTTGTCGTGTAGTGATTGCCCCCGCCGATATTAGTTTAGAGGTGCAAACCGAAGCTTGTGCGATCGCCCGTACTCTCCTCAATAGCTTAGAAGCCGTCGGCGTATTCGGCATTGAATTATTTTTAACCGCCGACAATAAGCTGTTAGTCAATGAAATTGCTCCCCGCACCCACAACTCGGGACACTTTACAATCGATGCTTGCAAAACTTCACAATTTGAACAGCATTTGCGCGCAGTTTGTCAACTGCCTTTAGGTAATTGCGATCTAAAATGTGCAGGTGCTGTGATGGTAAATTTGCTGGGCTACGAGTCTGCGGAGTCAGATTATTTAGAGAAACGAAAACAACTGGCACAAATTAGCGGCGCTTTTGTACATTGGTATGGTAAGAAAGTATCCCGCCCTGGCAGGAAACTGGGTCACGTTACTGTCCTCTTCGACGGGGACTTGGGGGAGAATGAAGGAAAGTCGGCTAGTGCGATCGCTCAAACCATTGAATCTATCTGGTATGGAAGTTAAATTGCTCGAAGAGTTGCCAAAATCGAGTTAGTTGCTGTATGTTAACTACCAGCCGGGAAGTCTAAGGGTATATTTAGAGGGGATTAATCTCAATTGCTGCGCGAAGTACCCCGTTGGGAATTACTCCTTGGGATGAAAGGCTCGTCGGGTGTAGATACCGAAACCGACAATTATTCTTTTATACCCCTTGATGATCTGGAAATACTCTGATACTATATTAACAAGTGGGGGTGGAACTACCTCACTATAAAAAGCCTTTGAAAAAAAGGAAAAAGAAGCCTGCGGTCTAACTGTACTCAGTTGACAGTCAGGTTTGTTCACATAAAGGTTCTACTGCGACGTTGGTGACTGCCAATAATGTTTTTTTGATCTATAACTCTTAACTCTCGGGAATCAAGATGTTTGGACAGCAGTAAACTGGGCTTGTACCCAGAAACTTTAAGTCCGAGCCAACGGTGCCCACCTGGTAAAATACCAGGTCAAAAGCTGAGGTAAGACGGCGTTGCGGTGAACCCTTAAAATATTGATTGAGATAGGCGCTAATATGGCTAGCCTATTTTTTTTAATTTGGCATCGGGCATAGGGCATCGGGCATCGGGCATCGGGCATAGGAAATTGATTATTAATTTCGATCGCAAATAACAAATAACCAATAACCAATAACAAATAACTAATAACAAATAACTAACAACAAATAACTACTTTTCAACCTTCCCGTACCATCCAGACAAGCATCGACAAAATTGTCTCGACAGGAGGAAACGGATAATCACTGACATCAATAGTCACAACTTGCCCTTCGAGCTTCATAAATCTCCAAGCAGTACCGCTAGTTACTGAACCGTAAATAATCGGAATTGGGTTATTGTTAATTTCATTAAATCTTTGAGCCGCCACCATTTCAGCAATGCACTGCCCCAAACCGCTGTTAATGTTATCTCGCTTCGCTTCTACTAGCATAACAGCAGGTGCTTCTATCTCAAATTGCTCAGGAGAGCGACTGATTAAAAAATCGCAAACTCCGTTTAATCCCGCTGCGGTATCCACGGTGAAATCGGTGCCGGAAAATACGCTGATTTGGCGGTTCAGCAACCGTTTGACTTCCAAAAGTGCGGGGGCGATAATTAGTTCTGATTTAGCTTTTTCGGTTCCTACTGCGATCGCCCAAGGCACTGTATCTGCCAACAAACCTGCTAAAATAGCACTGGGTGCGATCGGCTCAACTTCCGGCAAAAAACGCCCGCCTTCAACTGCGGTCAATCCGAAGCTTTGCTTAACCTTTCGCAGTGTAAAATCGCTGTATGCCATGATTTTGATTTCAAATTTAATCAGATGCTATATTAACATCAATAAAAATGGTGCTTTCAATGCCCTACAGTGAATTCACACTCAGAAAAGCTAAACGCGATTTCGGCTTAACTACCGTAGAAGCAGGCAGATTTTTGCCACCAACCGAACCCATCGAGCCTAGTGTATATTTAACTGAATCCCTCATTGAAGGATTGCCGCTTGCTACAGCGACGGGTTCTGAAAAAGCGCGATCAGAACTGATTATTAGTCCTATTTTAGTCGAAGTCCGCAAGATTTTACAGCGGCAAGTGAGTCTATTTTCGGGAGAAGATTTTACTGTAGAGCCGGAGTTGGGATTGAGTGGTATCTGCGATTTTTTAATTAGTCGTTCTCCCGAACAAATATTAATCGAAGCACCAGCAATTGTGATTGTTGAAGCGAAAAAAGCCGATTTAAAAATGGGATTGGGACAGTGCGCGGCCGAGATGGTAGCAGCTCAAAAGTTTAATGAAATCAACAATATTGCGATCGGCACAATTTACGGAAGTGTCAGCAGCGGCACTGCTTGGAGATTTTTGAAGTTGGAGGCAAAAACTCTGACAATTGACCTCAATGACTATCCTGTGCCGCCTGTGGAACCGTTGCTGGGGATGTTGGTTTGGATGGTTCGCGATGGTTAGGGCGATCGGCTTTAAGTTGAATTTTAAATTAATTGCGATCGCCCCTTGCCATTCACAGCTCGCTCTGCTATTCTCTAAAAAAGACCGATAGGTCTGTCAGCACCGCTCAAAATGTCAAAAGCTCAAGAAACCAGAGAAAAAATTCTCAGGGAAGCCGCAGCACTGTTCAATCAGTACGGCTACTCAGGTTCTTCTATGTCTGACATCATGCGCGTTACAGGCTTGCAAAAAGGAGGAATTTACAACCATTTCAAGAGCAAAGATGAGTTAGCCCTGCAAGCTTTTGACTTTGCGGCTGAATGTATGCGCCGACAATATCTCGGGGCTTTGAAAGGAAAACGTCATGCGGTCGATCGGCTAAAAGCTGTTATATCTTTATTTAGGACGTTTGCCGAAAATCCTCCAATTCCAGGCGGCTGTCCCCTGTTAAATACAGCAGTTGAAAGCGATGATGCTCATCCAGCTTTGCGTCAGCGGGTGCAAATAGCAATGGATGGTTGGCGGGCTTTGATTTGCAAAATTATTAACAAAGGAATTGCTAAAGGCGAAGTTCGAGAAAATGTCGAAGCCGATGTAGTCGCAACTATTGTGATTTCAACCCTGGAAGGAGCCGTGATGATGAGTAAACTTTATGGGGATGCAATTCATGTCAAAAGAGCAATTGAGCATTTGCACGGATATCTCGACAGTCAACTTTAGAACCGAATAATTTTTTTGTTATCAAACAGACCTTTCGGTCTCAAGAGAGCAATTTCTCCTCGTTACTAGGCTCTGCCTCCAATTTTCCTCCCCAATCGAGGCAGTTTTTCAATTATTAAAAATAGACTGAGAGTACCCAAAATGCAAGCATCCAGCGAACAGAAAAGACCTTTGGAAATAGAATTAAGCTTTCCCGTACAAACTTACGATATCGACTTTGCGGGAATCGTTAGCAATATTGTTTATATCCGCTGGTTGGAAGACTTGCGGATCGCACTTGCTGATGCTTATTTTCCAGTACAGAAAATGCTGGAAAACGGTGTGGCTCCAATGCTGGTGAAAACAGCAATTGAATACAAGCAGCCGATTAATATTTTCGATAAACCAACTGGGAAAATTTGGATGAGTAAAATGAAATCGCTGAAGTGGATGATGGATGCTGAAATAATTGTAGCTGGGAAAGTCGCTGCTATCGCCCAACAATCTGGTTGTTTTATTGAACTATCAACTCGCAAACCAGTGCCGATTCCATCTGAGTTTTCTCAAGCATATTTGGCTCAACAGTAAATCGATAAATTTTCACACAAAATACTTTTTGTAGTCAGGAGTTTAGTCCTTAAATTTTACGCCGATCGTCCGAAATAATACCAATACCAAACTGCAAATATTTACAAATCTCAATTACTTTATGAATCATTCAACAATTGCCAATACCGAAGTTATCCGCCTCATCACCATCCCCATCAGTCACTACTGCGAAAAAGTGCGGTGGACCCTTGACTTGCTAAAAATTCCCTACATTGAAGAAAGACACGTACCACCTTTTCACCGATCGGCCACCAGCAAAAACGGAGGTAGCAGCGTTCCTGTTTTAGTTACCAAATCTGGCAATTTTACAGATTCAACAGATATTTTGCATTACCTCGATACAATCAGTTCATCAGGTCAGTATTTGTATCCGACAAATGTAGAAATGCGCCAAGAAGTCGAAGAACTTGAAGAGTTATTTGATGCTAAACTGGGAGCAGATACTCGAAATTGGGGATATTTTTATCGATCGGGCGATCGCAAAACAATGCGAAGAGCTTGGTGCAACAGTACCCCCGTACTTGAGCGAATAGGGTTTGAAATAGCCTTTCCGTTGATTAGCGCCAAAGTGCGGCAAGTCTACAACATAACAGCAGATTCCGCCGCCAGTTCGCTGCAAGGAATCAAAGAAATTTTTGAGATTGTCGATCGAAGATTAGCAGGTGGCAAAACCTATTTAGTAGGCGATACAATATCCGCAGCCGACATAACTTTTGCAGCGCTGGCGGCTCCGGTTTTGCTGCCGTCGGAACATCCGGTTTCGGTAGCGAAAATTGAAGAATTGCCGATCGAAATGGCAGCAGTAATTAAAGAATTGCAGTCAACTGCCGCCGGAGTTTACGCCCTCCGCTTGTATCGCGATCAGCGCCGAGTTCAGTCATCCCATCCCGATCGTCGCAAATCCAGCTTGCAGAAAGTAGCAGAAACGTGATACAGTTGAAGCTTGTGTCCAAATAACACCACTCCATGCCAAAACTCAAAACTCGCAAAGCAGCCGCAAAGCGCTTTAGAGCGACCGGCAGCGGAAAAATTGTGCGCCGCAAAGCTTACAAAAGCCACTTGCTTTCACACAAAAGTTCAGCTCGCAAAAGCCGTCTCTCTAAGCTGGTCGTCATCGATGAGACCAATGATGGTAACGTGCGGTTAATGCTTCCATACTTGTAAAGTTTAACGGAAATTCAAAGATGACACGGGTAAAACGCGGTAATGTCGCCAGAGCGCGCCGCAAAAAAATTCTCAAATTAGCCAAGGGTTTCCGCGGGGCACAGTCCAAACAGTTCCGCACAGCTAACCAACGGGTGATGCAAGCCCTGCGAAATGGTTATCGCGATCGCAAAAAACGCAAACGCGATTTCCGCCGCCTGTGGATTGCTCGGATCAATGCTGCATCGCGCCAACACGGCACGAGCTACAGCAGACTGATCGGCAACATGAAGAAAGCCAATATCGAAATCAACCGCAAAATGCTGGCACAAATGGCAATCATTGACCCCGCAACATTCGGTAAAGTCGTGGAAATGGCAAATCGAGCCGGATCGTGAAAGCTTGAATAGTTTTCAGACAGAAGAAAGCAGAAGTAGGAAAGATTTAGCTATCTGCCAGAGAAGGAAAACTCCTGATAAATCTAGGAGGTTGAGACTCATTTTCCTTCTTTGTTCTTACTTCTGGATTCTTGATTTTTCAGAAATCGCGATCGGGCTAGTCGATCGCCATTTTCGTGTTTTTATATAGTTGCCAAGGCAAATCTCACAGATTGCTAGCGGATTAAAATAAATAAAACCTTCCACAAACCAACTAACATAAAAAAACATGGATAGTAATTTGCTGATTGTTTACCTGTCAGTTTTGCTGGCTATACTCGGTAGCACTTCCTGGTTTGTTGTGCGCCAGATTTTCAAAACTCGGAAGCTGGAAATGTCCTTGGAACGCTTAGAAAATAAGCTGACCATAGAAAAAGGAACAGCACAGGAATACTACGAGTTAGGCAGTATCTATGTAGATAAGAAACTTTACTCCCAGGCGATCGTACTATTTCAAAAAGCTCTGAAAAGCCAAGAATTAGCAGGCGAAGAAGATCTAGCATTTCTTTACAACGCCCTAGGTTTTGCCCACTTCGGCCAAGAACAGTACGACATCGCGATCCGTCAGTACAAAGAAGCCCTGAAGTTGCAGCCCGACTACGTTACATCTCTCAACAATCTCGGTCACGCCTATGAGCGCAAGAAATTAACAGCTCAAGCCTTGGAAATGTACGAACAAGCTCTCACCTGCGATCCAGAAAATGCCACTGCTAAAAAGCGAGTAGAGTCCCTCAGGAAGCGTTTGGTAATCTATAATTGAGGGCCGGTGTTACGAGCAATACAGATCCCGCAAACCTGGTTTCATTCAGAAACCGGGTTTTTTCTTCCCATAATCAAAGAGACTAGACTATCGAACACCTTAATGCGTTAGTTTTTAAGAACAGGAATTCACCTAATGCGAGCGATCGCAGGCGATCCCAACAGTTTAAACTACTGTCAAGATCGAAGCAGTGCCTGCAACATCGGTCAGTCCTAAACAATTGAAGGAGGAGAACGTAGTGACATCAATTCTCGTTGTCGAAGATTCGTGGTTGACTCGCAGGGTGATCTGCAAAATCCTGCGAGCAGAAGGATACGAGACTTGGGAAGCATCGAGCGGCCCGGAAGCTCTGGAACTTCTGGCCGCTAAGACCCCAAACTGTATGCTCTTAGATTTGCTGATGCCAGAAATGGAAGGTCGCGAAGTCCTGCAAGCCATGCGCGATCGAGGATATAACATTCCAGTCATCGTCATTACCGCAGATATTCAAGCAACCACCAAATCCGAATGCATGGAACTCGGAGCCCTGGCAGTAATTCACAAAATGCCCAACTCAGACGAACTAATCGGGTGGATCAAAAAAGCTCTCAGTGCCAGCGAGGAGAGCGCCCCATGAAATTAAGCGCTCGACAGCTCGATGCTTTGCAGGAACTCGTCAACATCGGGATCGGTCAAGCAGCAGGGATTTTGAACGACATGATCGAATCTCCCATTCGCTTGCAAATTCCCTACCTCCAAATCCTGTCTCCAGCCGACGTGCAAACAGAATTAGAGCAGCACCTCAACGGCGAACAAATTTCCGCCGTCCAGCTCAAATTTACTGGTTCCTTTGGAGGCATTGCCCAGCTAGTCTTTCCCACCAACAGTGCGGCCACGCTCGTGACCATGCTGACTGGGGAAGAAGCTGGAACTCACGACCTGGATTCGGTCAAAATTGGTACGCTGAGTGAAGTAGGAAATATTGTAATCAACGGGGTCATGGGTGCAATCAGCAACGTACTTCAGCAGCGCCTGAACTACTCAATTCCCAATTACACGGAAGGGACGATCGCGACTTTGCTCACATCTGGCGGTTTGGCTGCTGATACAGTGGTTTTATTAGCCCAAACCCGTTTCATTATTGAAAGGCTTCACATTGAAGGAGATATCATCCTCATTTTCAATGTCAGTTCCTTTGACGCCTTGTTGGCTGCGATCAATCAACTTGCCGGGGGTCTATGATCGAGGAGAGCAAAACTATTGAGGAAAAGTTTGGAGTTCTCGACAGTGTACCAGTCGGCGCCTGCCTGCTGCGAGATGATTTTGTGGTGCTGTTTTGGAATGCCTGTCTGGAAGACTGGACGAAAATTGGGCGCGAGCAAATGTTGGGAACCAAGATCACAACTCATTTTCCTCACCTGAGCCAGCTCAAGTACGCAAATCGCTTCCAGCAAATCTTTGCAGGAGGCCCGCCAACAATTTTTTCTTCTCAAATTCACAAGCACCTGATTCCGGCAACTTGGCAAGAGGGCCAGCAGCGCATCCAGCAAACTACTGTGACGGCTGTCCCTGCACTTTCACCGGGCGTTGCAGAACTGAATATTCCCAACTTGATTCGATCGACTGTGGAGTTGGAACCAGATAGTATGGTGCGACAAGGAGATTCTGTTGGTGTCGCATTGCCGTCAAACTTTCGGGATTCAATTTCGCCTTACGGCTTTATCCCACCAAACTGCCAATCGTTTTACGCCCTGTTGGTAATACAAGACGTAACCGACCTCACCCACCGCATCCAAGCTTACCGCACGATGCGAGATCAAGCTTTGGAAGAAGTGGAAGTGCGCCAGCGGGTGGAAGCAGAATTGCGCGAGAGCCAGCATTTCATCCAGCAGATTGCCGATGTGGCGCCTTACTTACTCTACATTTACGACTTGACCGAACAGCGCAACGTCTATGTCAACGGTCAAGCTTCTAAGCTGCTAGGCTACACTCCCCAAGAAATTTTACAGATGCAAACAGCTTTGTATTCCAGTTTGGTGTACCCAGAAGATTTGCCGAGGCTATCCGCCCACCTGCAAAAATTTCCCTCAGTCGCAGACGGGCATATTTTGGAGTTGGACTATCGGCTCCAACACCGATCGGGCGAATGGCGCCACTTTCGCTGCCGCGATCAAGTGTTCGCCCGCACAGCAGAGGGGAAGCCCAAACAAATTTTCGGCACTGCTCAAGATATTACCGAGTACAAGCAGGCAGAAGAGGCGCTGCGACAACAAAACGAACGGGAACTGCTGATGGCGACGATTACTCAGCACATCCGCCAGTCTCTAGATTTGGGCGAAGTGCTCAGCACGACAGTGACAGAAGTGCGCCAGTTCCTTCAGGCCGATCGAGTGATGATCGTCCGCTTTAACCCCTGTACGGGCAGTCACTGCGCCACACCCCCGACGGGGGCGGTGACAGTGGAATCTGTAGCACTCAACTGTCGGCCGATGCTGGGAGAAACCCTGGAAAATTTCTGTTTTGACGAGTTCTATCTTGAAGCCTACCAACATCGGGCGATCCGACCGATCGCGGATGTCTCCGCCGCCGATTTGCCGCACGCTCAAATTGACTTGCTCGCACAATTTGAAGTCAGAGCTTATTTGGTAGTACCGCTAGTGCAAGGGGAGGAATTGTGGGGACTGCTGATGGCTCACCAGTGCAGTCCCCGACAGTGGATGCAGTTGGAAGTCGAGTTATTGTCTTCTCTGGCCACTCAGTTGGCGATCGCGATCAAACAAGCAGAACTCTACCAGCAGTTGCAAGCAGCCAACCTCAAGTTAGAGCGTTTAGCAACTTTAGACGAACTCACGCAGCTAGCAAACCGCCGTCGGTTCGATCAGTATTTAGACAGGGAGTGGCGCCGACAAGCGCGGGAACAAACACCTCTGTCCCTAATTTTGTGCGATATTGATTCTTTTAAAACTTATAACGATACCTACGGACATCCAAAGGGAGACGAGTGTTTGCGGCAAGTCGCCCAGGCGATCGGCAAAGCAATTAATCGCCCTGCCGATTTAGTAGCTCGCTACGGAGGCGAAGAATTTGCCGTTATTTTGCCGAATACGGCGAGTGAAGGGGCCGAGCTGGTAGCCGAACACATACAGCTCAAAATCGCAGCTTTACAGATTCCTCACGCTGGTTCTCAGGTGAGCAACTACGTCACTGTCAGTCTGGGGATAGCGACTATGGTTCCTATCTCTGAATCCGAAGCCTCTATGGTGATTGACGCAGCCGACGCAGCAGCGAGTACGGTTCCTGCATCTAAATCCCTAGCCTCGATATTGATTGACGCAGCCGACGCAGCGCTGTACCAAGCCAAAGATCTCGGGCGCGATCGCATCCAAGTTTACCAACCAGACCCTCCCACAGCCAAAACCAACGGCACAGCCCCTCCCGTGCGCCCGGTTGACTTTTCCCTACCCAATACTAATTTCCCCTCACCCACAAGCGCTTGACTTCTGCCAATATTTGTGAATTCGGAATAGACACTGACCCGAATCCGGCACTAATACCATTAAATATTTTAGATTAAATATTTTAAATTAAATATTTTAGAATGACTTATCACTATCAGGCTTTCGAGCTTGCCTACAGTTACATTCTTTTTTTTACCGCTATAACTTCAACACCGGAGACATTTTTATTCTAGCATTTTGGAACCAGCTTTGGCAAGAAAAAGTCTCAAATACAATCAGTTTTTTCTGACAATTTTACTGACTTTATCACTTGTTTGACCGAGAATGCTCCCAGTATAGATTAAAGTTTAATATCAAGTCCGCTGCTACCAAACTTGTATGGTAGGCTTCGATCGCAATTAGCAATAGAACAATGCCACCAATTAAAGAAAGTTAAACCAGGAATTAAGTCTTGACAGCGATGAAATAGTACCTTTTTGGCTACCAATCTTATAGCGTTCCAGCCAGATAGTATGGTACCAAGTGAGATCGATCGGGTCGGATTCCTAACCGTAGTTGCCTTCAACTTCTTCTACTGAAAGATGTGGTTCAACAACCAGACGCTTGACCATAATTGTACGATCGCACGCTCTTCACCACACCGCCATTATAGCCAGGACGGTGCGACCGGACTTGATATGAGTAAAATTCAAAAAAGTCAAAAGTAATAAAGCTTTCAGTAAAAACAAGATTTTTTACTTTTGACTTTTGACTTTTGACTTTTTAGCACATCGAGTATCAAACTCAAAACTCAAAACTCTTAAGGTGCTGCCGCCGCCCTGCGGTTGGCAACAATCAGATTTGCCTGGTACTCTGCCGCTTTTTGCTGAGCCTTTGAATGGTTGGGGCTAGTTGACGGCACGGCTCTCATAAGCTGAACCGCTTTCTGCCATTCGCTTGCTACCGCAATCCACTCTGCTTGAGATTGAGCCGTCTGTGCCAAAACTGCCGCCTTCTGAGCGTTGTTAACGCCTTCCCTCCAAGAGTCAGGCTTAGGCGCGGCGGCTTTTGGTGCAGGAGATGCTGCTTTTGGCGCAGGAGATGCTGCCTTGGGCGCAGGAGGTTTGGGAACAGGGCTCGCGGGCGTAGCAGCATTAGTGGGAGCGGCTTTTGGTGCAGTAGGAGATGCTGCCTGTGGGGCCTCGCCAGATGCGCTGGGAGATGGAGATGTGGCTTTAGACGCAGGAGATGTGGCTTTTTTGGGGGAGGGCGAAGCTGCTTCGGGGGCGCTCGGTTCAGGGTTCGAGCCGCCACCGAAGGGGAAATTTCCAGTCAAGTAAAGCGCTGCGATCGCCCCCAAAGGCACTAAGATACCCACAGGTATTGCCCATTTTGGGAATTGTTTTTTCGGAGGGGGGGCTACATCTTCGTCTTCGTCTTCCTCGTCGTCTTCCTCGTCGTCATCTGGATCGAATTGTCCCTCTTGATAATAGTCTTCGCCATCGGGTTCGACATCATCTAAACCTACAGAGTCGTCAGGCATTCCAGTATCCGAGGCATAAAGCATTGGATCTGCTGGCATCAGATCTATTTCATCTTCCCACGCAGGGGAGCCGTCACCTGTGCGACGCCCGTAAACTTTGACAGTGTGAATTGATTCGACTCCCAAATTCGTCATCCCGCTGCGGATGAAATCCACCAATGCCATTTGACTCGGTACTTTGCCTGACTCCAGAGTTATGTGGAGGCAGCCGTTGTCCCGCGTCACATCGGCGTTGATGCCTTTGGGTTTGAGTGTACGGTTGATGCTAGATGCGATCGCTTTTGGATCGCCCTGCTTCAGAAGTTCCCGCAGGTTCTGTTGTGTCATGGGTAGCGCTCTTTTTTTTGGGGGGGGTGGAGAGCCGGCAAATAATATTAATCGATCGGCGTTCGGCGGCGGACAATATTTATTTACCACATTAACTTCTACTGTGGCATTCTGAGATTATTTCTCGTAGCTATTGAGATTTTTGCGCGCGATCGGATATCCAGCATATATCCGATCGCGCAATTTGTTGTAAAAATTTACCAGAAAGAATTGGTTTAAAGCCCGCCCGCCCGATCGGGAGAAATTAAAAGAAGCCTATTCATTACTCCAATCCTTTTCCTTCCAGGTAGAGGTCGCCCTCAAACTGTCAACTGTCAACTGTCAACTGTCAACTGACTGAAAGTCACGGCCCGCTCCTGCTGGGCTGTCTCTCCTCACCGAAACAAGCTAGAAAGTTCTATTACTTTGGTTTGCAGGGTTGAGACTTCTTCCCGGCCCCGCTTTAAAGAAGCTTCTAACTCTAGCAGCAAAGGCAAACTTTTTTGTAGTTTTTCTAAGCTGGCGTTCTTGACTTCTTGGCGAAAATAGTATACTCGTTTCGGATTGCCGAGGTCTAGAGCTTGAGCAATTTTATCATCGCGATCGCCCGCTTGGATCATTGCCTTCACCCACAGCCAAATCCGAAACTTACCAGTCAAGCCCGCCACAATCCTCAAACCAGGTTCGCTCTGAGCCGTTAAGCCCGCCAATAACTCTAAAGCAGCGGAAGTCTTGCCCTCGCGAATCGCATCGGCTAGCTGGAAGGTATTCTGGGCGTTACAGTGCACCAGTGCGGCGACTTCCTCGGGGTTGAGAGGTTGACTGCGATTGCCGGCAAACAGCAGCAATTTTTCGAGTTCGCTGTATAGCCCGCGCGTATCGCTACCGATGGATTCGGCTAAAAGTTCGATCGCCGTGGCGGTCAATTTGACATTCATTTCGCCGGCGACTTGGCGCACCCGCTGGGCTAACTCTTTTTCATTCCAAGGCGGAATCGGTGAAAATTCTCGGAATTCGGCGGACTTGGCGATTAACTTGGTAGATTTGAGCCGGCTGTCGGGTTTTTTGACAGATGTCAGCAGCAATACGGTACTAGGGGAAATTACTGGCAGCGTCCGTTCCAATTGGGCTAAAAGTTCCGCAGAGCACTGCTGCGTTACAGTCGTATTTGCCAGCCAGACAAAACGGCTGCCGGTGCCGAAGGGTGGCGTTAAAGCTCGATCGAGTCCTTCAACCACAGCGTCGGGTCGATCGGCAACAATCTTGTCATAGTTAAAACTAGCCCAGTTGGGGTCGAGGACTGAGGAGCGCAAACTTGTGACTGCTTGCGCGATCGCAAAGTCGTCTTCCCCCCAAAACAGGTAAATTGGCATATTTCAAGTTCAGCAGCCCAAAAAATCAGATTTGCACGATCCCGAAGTCCAACATATCCTGAATCAGACTGTTGATACAAAGTAAATGATTTTCTAGAAACTTCTTGAATAATTAGGTAAAAGCTGGTAGTGTAGATTGAGAAAAAAATGCTTTAGCGACTAAAACAGCTAAGACCATGGTCACTTTGAGTCATTATCATTTCCAGCAAATGTTGAAGCATCAAGCTGCTGTTAAATGGCAGTTTTGTAGTAGGCATAACGGAAGAATACACATCAAAAACCTGTTCAAAGTGTGGACATAAATTCAAATGGCGCTTTCAATATCCTGTTGAAAGCTTTGAGAGATACCTCCTTGACAGGAGAGCTGGCAGCTTTTTCTGTATTGCCATACACGGTAGTATCAGGCTTAGTCCTGGATTTGCCGGGTTAAATGTATCTGTTGAAAGCCCGCACCATAATATAAAATTTGGTGTGGCAGTATTTCACCGCGAGGAAATCAAGATTGGATGATACTTATCAAGCTTACGTAAATCGGGTGGCGCGAATGACGCTGCTGGACTCCTACAAGTCCCAGGTGGAACACATTCAGGAATCTCCAAAATTTAAGCCTGATGAAGCCGGTCACAGAACTCCTGTACCTTTTCCGGGTTATTCGGTGATTACGCCACCTGCGGGGGAAGATGCAGACAATACTGCACTTTATACTAATTTACACTCAGTCCAACAACGGCTATTGCAGGAAATCGCGGACGGTGCGATCGTAGCACTGCCTCCTGATAGCTTCCATTTAACCGTCGCCGATCTGATTTGGAGCAGCGCTTTTCGAGATGCCTCTGAGAAAAATCCAGAATTTGAGGGTCAACTGCGCGGGCGCATGAAAGATGGTTTTGCGGCCTGCAAACCCTTGGCGGGCGGCTCTCCCATACGCTGGACGGTGCTGGGGTTGATGGTGATGACTAGGGCTGTAGGTGTCTGTTTGGCACCGACGGACGAAAACTCTTACAAGCAAATTCTGGAGTTTCGTCGATCGATCTATCAAAATCCCGATTTAATTGCCTTGGGAATTGAACAGCAATATCATTTTACGGCACACATTACTCTGGCTTATTTTGGGGATACCGGGCCGAACCTAGACCGCGCTCATTTTTCTGCCCTGATGGCTGAGTTAAACGACCAATGGCTCGACACGCCCCAGGATCTGTGGGTGCACAAAGCCGAACTGCGGAAGTTTGACGATATGACTAGCTACGTGCGGCAACCGGATTGGCCTGTTTTTGAGTTTTGACCACGAAGGAAGAAGGAAGAAGGAAGAGGGAAGAGGGAAGAAGGAAGGAAGAGGGAAGAAGGAAGGAAGAGGGAAGAAGGAAGAAAGAGGTTCGAGCGAAGTTCGGCAACGAGCAAAGTACGGAATTTAACCGATACAAGCCAGAATTATGAGGAATCAAGGAAGATTTTCCCAATTCTTCCCCCTCTTCCCTCTCCCCCTCTCCCAATTCTTCCCCCTCTCCCCCTCTCCTCCTCTCCCCCCTCTCCCCCTCTCCCCCTCTCCTCTGTCCCAACCTTCAAAATACTGCTTATAAAATGCTTTAATTATTCTGACTTGACAACAAAATCAAGCAAAAAATTCATGAGAAACCAGGAAAAATCAGTAATTCTGGTTTTTTAATTTTTAATGCAAAAGTGACTGTACACGTTGTTGGTATTGGTTTAGATGGAGCTGCTGGGCTGAGCGAATCGGCGCGGCAGGTTGTAGAAATGGCCGCTCTGCTCATCGGGAGCGATCGGCATTTGAGCTATTTTCCCCAGCAATCCTGCGAGCGCTGGGCGTTGGAAGATTTAACCGAAGCAATTCTGGAAATTAGGCGTTGGTTGGCCGCAGATGCGAATTTAGAGCCAGATGCAGGGACTTTTTCGCCCCCCTCCACCCCCTCGCATCAACTGATTGTAATTTTAGTAGCCGGAGACCCGCTGTTCCACGGCTGGGGAAAGTTGCTCATTTCCCAACTGCCGCCGGATAAATTGACTTTTCACCCCCATGCAAGCTGCGTGCAGTTGGCCTTTAACCGCTTGCACATCCCTTGGCAGGATGCTCATTTTGTGGGTTCCCAGGGACGTTTTTTTGAGGAACTGACGGCAAAACTCAAGCTGGGTGTTGAGAAAATTGCGGTACTCGCAGACGAAACTCGCACTCCGGCGGCGATCGCAAGTTTGGTGAAAGCTCTGGATTTGCCCACACGCTACCAGTTTTGGGTTGGCGAAAATTTGGGTTCCGCCGAAGAGCGCGTGGGTTACAAGTCTCTGGAAGCTTTGCTGGGAGAGGATTTTGCACTTCTGAGCGTGGTGGTGATGCTGCGGTACTCCCCGCCGACAGAAGCTTTGGATTTGGGAAAGTTGCCTTTGTTGGGCATTCCCGATGCAGCTTTTATCGGTTGTGGCGACAGGCCTGGTTTGACGGTTGAACGGGAAGTGCGGGTGTTGGTACTGGCACAATTGGCTTTGCAACCCGAACAAGTTGTCTGGGATGTGGGTGCTGGTAACGGTTCTGTCTCGATCGAGATTGCTCGTTTATTCCCGCAGTCCGAAGTATACGCGATCGAACAAACGGTTTCTGGCACTTCTGCGATCGAACTCAATTGTCGCCGTTTTGAGTTGCAAAATGTGTTTTCGATTCACGGAACCGCCCCGGAAATCTTGCACCGCTTGCGTCCGCCGCACCGGATTTTTATCGGTGGTAGCGGTGGAGGGTTGACTAAAATTTTGGGCGTTTGCGCTCTGCGGCTGCTCGCTGGAGGGTCGATCGTCCTAGCTTTGGATGTTTTTGAGGATATTGCTACTGTTTTAAGCTGGATTGGCGATCGGGTGCGCCGGGAACCGCACTGGAGTTACCGCATCGTGCAGGTGCAGTTATCGCGTTCTGTGTCTGGGGGCAGTTTGACTCGTTTTGATGCGTTGAATCCAATTTCGATTGTGACGATCGATCGACATTTGAATTAATTCTAGAATTTTAACCGCAGATGAACGCAGATGAACGCAGATGAATCGCTGCATAATATCCCGTCTTCTCGAAGGCTCGCACCTAATAATGGTGATTTTTCAGGACATGATATTATGATAGCTTAGATAATAGGTTTGCTCGCTGAGTAGACTAGGGTGCAAATTGATTAAATCAACTCAATGACCGCAGCAAATTAAATTAAATTAAGGTACTAGAATTGTGCAAATAAATCAGCTAGGGTTCCTATTTGTTGATGTTGTACTCTCGGCGATCGCCCTGATCGTTCTAATTCCGGTTGCAGTTCTATTCCTAGAATGCTGTGCAGCTTTCCTGTCCAGCTTTGGCACTACAGCGGAAACTGAAGAACCCCGCCCCAAAGTAGCAGTTTTAATTCCCGCCTACAACGAAGCAGCAGGAATAGCCGCCACCATCTCCACTATATTGCCACAGCTAACACCTCAAGACCGGCTGTTAGTGATTGCTGACAACTGCACCGACGCCACAGCAGAAATCGCCCGCAACAGCGGTGCAAGTGCGATCGAGCGCCACGACACAGAACGCAAGGGGAAGGGATACGCCCTAGATTTCGGCTTGACTGCGATCGCCTCAGACCCCCCAGAAGTGATCATCATGGTTGACGCCGACTGCATTTGTCAGCCGGACGCGATCGACAAATTAGCCCGGGTGGCAATGGCAGAACAAAGGCCAGTCCAAGCAACATATTTAATGGAACAGCCGCCCAATCCTACCCCAAAAGATTCGATTTCTGCCTTAGCATTTCTAGTGAAAAACCTAGTCCGGCCGAGCGGATTAAAACAGTTAGGATTCCCGTCATTGCTAACAGGTACGGGCATGGCTTTTCCGTGGTTAATCATTCGAGATGTTCCCTTAGCCAGCAGCAATATCGTCGAAGATATGCAAATGAGCTTGGATTTGGCGATCGCCGGACATCCAACGGTATTCTGCCCCGAAGCCCGAGTCACCGGATGTTTGCCGCAGCAGGAACAAGTAGCTAAAACTCAAAGAACCAGATGGGAACACGGACACTTACAAACCTTGCTAACTCAAACTCCCAGGCTGGCGACAGCTTCGATCGAGCAACAGCGTTTTGACTTAATGGCGATCGCCCTCGACTTAGCCGTCCCTCCCCTATCCCTTTTAGTTGCTATCTGGCTAGCCGCTTTTGTCGCCTCAATACTAGCAGCAATTATCGGAGCATCCGCGATTCCCGCCATATTATTAGGAGTACAAGGACTGCTAATTTTAGTTTCAATTGTCAGCGCTTGGGCAAAATTTGGGCGTGCCGACATTTCCGGCGCAACTCTATTATCTGTTCCTTTTTACATCCTGTGGAAAATCCCTTTATATCTGGGTTTTATCCTGAAGCGGCAAACCAAATGGGTACGCACGGAACGCGATGTTTAGTATTCGGTAATATTCCGTAGGGTGCGTCAGCCAAATAGTTGATGCAACTCGAAACTCTTGTTCCTGACGCACCTTAGGATGACGACTGTAAGTTATTTTTTGATCCGAGATTTGAAAGTATTAGATAAGCGTTGACGTAGCCGATCCGTTTGTTGCCCTATCAAAACACTCATCAAAACAATTCCCATCCCAATCAGTTGAATTGGCGTAAGTGTTTGGTGTAGTAAGACGAATCCCAGTAGTGTTGCTACTACAGGACTCATCAACCCTAGCGATGCCACAGCCGATGTTTTGAGTTTATCAATCCCCCGAAACCAAAGTGCATAAGCAACTCCAGTGCCGACTAAGCCCAGGTAAACGAAGCCCAATAGGTTAGTTGTTGAGATATGAGTTATTGGCCCTTCGATCGCTAGGGCGATCGGCAGCAGAACGATTCCACCAACTGTTAACTGCCATGCTGTAAAAACAAGTAGAGAAACTGGGCGTTTCCAACGTTTGACTAGCACCGTTCCCAGACCCATTGTTGCAGCTCCAGCGATCGCAGCAACAATGCCAATGCTATCAAGACGCGCATTAGGGCCCAGAACCAGCAACCCGACACCAATAAAGCCTGCGATCGCCACCACAATAGACAGCTTAGACGGTTTTTCATTCAATATTAACGAAGAAAATAATACGACTAATAAAGGTTGGATTGCGCCTGCCGTTGCAGCAACGCCACCCGGAAGGCGATAAGCAGCGACAAATAATAGTGCTTGAAAAATTCCGATATTGAGGCTACCCAAGAGCAGAATACGCCACCACCAAATACCTTTGGGCAGTTGTCTAAACCAGGCTGCTAGCAGAATACCGATGGGGAGCGATCGCAAAGCAGCCACTAATAGCGGATGGTTAGGGGGCAGGAGTTCAGTCGCTACAACATAAGTTGTTCCCCAGATCATCGGCGCCAGAGCAGTCAGCAGAATATCAGAGAGGCGAACAGTAGCTGTCTTCACAATTTTATCTTAACGTCAAGATACTTGATGCCAAGATTCTAGCATTTATCTTGATGTTAAGATGGTTGGCATCAAAATTTTTAGGTGAGTAGCATTTCAATGAATGCCGATCCAGTCGATGCGATTTTGGCTCAATGGCAAAGAGAGCGCCCTGACTTAGATGTGTCGCCAATGGGCATTATTGGTAGGATGGGGCGACTGACCAAATACTTAGAACGATCGCTTCAACAGACATTTTCCAACTTTGGCTTGAACGTTGGAGAATTTGATGTGTTGGCGACATTGCGCCGTTCTGGCCAACCGTACCAGCTTACGCCGACCGAGCTATTCAATACATTGATGGTTTCATCGGGTACGATGACGCATCGTATAGATCGCTTAGAACGGGCCGATCTTGTGAAGCGCATGGACGATCCGAGCGATCGCCGAGGGACGCTAATTCAGTTAACCGATAAAGGTTTCAACGCGATCGAGAAAGCTGTTGAGGCTCATGTTGCCAATGAGCATCGACTCCTTAGCGCTTTAGACGAAGCCGAACGTAAAGTTCTAGCTCAACTGCTGCGGAAGCTTTTAATTTCATTTGAGGAGTAGCGGTGACAGTAAAAAATCATTGCAGCGGATGCACAAAGTCTTTTTACTTCGTTGCAATCATACTTGTCACAATACAGAAATCGTTCAACTTAGCGAAATCCCAGATTTCTGTATCTGTTTTCTCTGCTAGCCCGTGAAATTCAACATGGCTAGCGTTAGGGAAAATATCAGCCAAGCGAGTAACTAATTTTCGGCTCAGATTTTGATCGAATAGTAGTTTCAAGCGACACTCACCGAAGCAACTAAACGACGATCGCGATCGGCGACAAACTCTAAACAGGCTCTAATATCTGTTTCTGTCAGTTCTGGGAAGTCGTCAATAATCTCAGTAATAGACATTCCAGAAGCCAGCCAGCCAAGAACATCGTAAACCGTAATTCGCATCCGACGAATGCAGGGCTTGCCACCACGCTTATCTGGCTCTATGGTGATGATATCGCGATAGCTCATAAAAAATATTTGGTAAGTGGGAAACGAGCGAGTCTTTAGACCTGAGAGGAAAACGACTCGGCGGTTTCAACCGCCTTGAATCCCCTTTCGGGGTTAGAGGGGTATGGTTGCCCCTCTGTGGAGATATGGTTGTCTCCGAATCCCTTTCGGGTAATGTTCTGTTTCAGTGACCTTGAAACAGTTTAACTACTAGCGACAGGGCAGGGGACTAGCGTCGCATCCACAGGGTGTCGTGACCCAAATAACGTAGACCTGCGTGAGGTCTTAGGCTGGTCAGAATGGCTTACTTGATTTCTCTTGCAAGCCCAATCTCTTTAGAGTTGGGTTCCTGACGATACAGGTAAAGTGTTTGCATCTACATTATAGAAAAATATATCGGAAAATAAAAACAAAAAAATCTGAAGCTGGAAACTTCCAACTTCAGACTTTTACTAACTCCCCGGGTAGGATTTGAACCTACGACCAATCGGTTAACAGCCGATCGCTCTGCCACTGAGCTACCGAGGATTGCGTGGTTTTTGTCACCCACATTTACTAATAGTAGCTGAACTTAGAGGATTTGGCAAGGCCTTTGACAAACTTTTTTTCGATCGTACAGAAAGCGGGTTCCAGCAGCTAATGCAGCCCCATTCTCATTCTGGCGAGACGCTGCTGCGATTCAGGATCGAGGGAATTCGACAGAAAACGACTGGAGTTGTGTTTGCGGGATTTGTGCTGGCGCTCGCTGCGGCGGGCGGTGGATTCTACGTCAGCGGCTAGTTGTTCGGCGGACATCCATTCGGCACCGTAGCCGACTACGGTCAATTGCTGCGCTCGGTCTGAGGTGGCGACAATCATCCGCCCTTTGCCTTTGACCGATCGCAACTCGTAGCGCAAACTAGCACAAGACTTTTCAATATAAGTATCTGCCGTCTGACCGAAGTCAGTGTAGTGCACTGATAAATTTTTAGTAATAATTTCTTTAACGCTCGGAGTATCTCGATAGTGAGCGTCAAACACGAGTCTGGCCTCAAAATCTTGAACGGCGCTGTAGTTAACTAAAACCTCAATCAACTCGCGGCGGGCTGTTTCGAGTTCGTCGCGATCGCGCTTCTCTCGGAGTCGAGGCCAAAGTCCAATCATGTTATAGCCGTCTACAAGTAACACTGCTTGCGATATATAGGGTGACATGGTTCAAGGCTGAAGAGCTCCAGCAGATAGAGGACGTTATTTGCATTGTTCATCAAAGCTTTTGTTAAATCTTATTACAGATTGATGATTGATTGCTACCTCCGATCGCAATAATTAAACCCCCCAAATCCCGAAAAGCTTGGGATGTGGGGGGTGATACGATTTTCGATTTTTGATTTTCGATTTTTGATTAAAGAATCGGGAATGACTTGTCACATAAGGGTTTGGAGTTTGCTTACAGTTGCATTCCTGTGGGAAATTGGTGTGGGATTTGTGCGATCGTCTTCTGCAAGCTTTGCTAGCGCGCGATCGATAAATTTTTCCGCTTACTCGACAGATTCCACGGATACGGGCGATGGCTTACGCCCCGCTTCGCTACGGACAACCGTCGGCAGAGATATTTTCTCCACCGCAGGAGTACAGCCCAGCCACTGCACCGACAAGTCCGCAAACTGCTGCGGGGCGCCACTCACGCAAAAACGAGTCGGCAGCGCAGCACCCGAATTTCGCAGCCCTAAAACCTCCAATTCTCGGGCAGCAGCAGCCACCACGCGCACCGCAGGATCGATTAAATTCACCCCAGCAGGCAAGAGCGATCGCAACACGGGAGCCAACAGCGGATAATGAGTGCAACCGTAAATCAGCGTATCAATTCGCTGCTGAATCAAAGGAGCCAAATATTCCCGAGCCACCTCAGAAGTATAAGGATCGTGAATCCGGTTTTGCTCCACCAGAGGCACAAAAGCCGGACAGCTAACCTGCCATACCCGACAAGAATCATCCATTTCCAAAATCGCATTTCGATAGGCATTGCTAGCAGCCGTAGCAGGAGTTGCGATCACCCCGATCCGCTTGCCTTGCTGCACCGCAGCCTGGGCCCCCGGCAGAATTACTCCCAGCACCGGAATATCAAACTCAGCCTGCACCATCTCCATCGCCAAAGCAGAACTGGTGTTGCAGGCCATAATGACCATTTTCACATCCTGTTCCACCAGCCAGGCCATAATTTCGCGGACAAAATGCACAATTTCCGACGCAGCCCGAGTGCCGTAAGGCAGCCTTGCCGTATCTCCAAAATAAAGTATTGATTCGTTGGGCAATTGTTTGTATAACTGCGTCAAAACAGTCAAACCGCCCACGCCACTGTCAAATATACCGATTCTTTGTTGTCTGGAGTCTGTTGTCATTTGTTAATTGTTAATTGTTAGTTGTTAGTTGTCTGTTGTCTGTTGACTGTTGACTGTTAACTGTTAACTGTTGGCAGGAAAGCAGTTGACAGGAAAGCAGTTGTCTGTTGTCATTTGTTAATCGTTTTCTCTGGCTAATAACAAATAACCAATAACATTAATCAACTGTCAACTGTCAACTGTCAACTGTCAACTGTCAACTGTCAACTGTCAACTGTCAACTGTCAACTGTCAACTGTCAACTGTCAACTGTCCATTTGACTCCGGTAAGCTGGATCGGAAAGTTTAGCAGCATCCTCAGCACCTGTGACAAAACCGACTTCCAGCAACACAGAAGGCATAGCACTCTTCCTCAAAACATAAAATCTCGCCTGCCGCACCCGGCGGTCTTTCGCCCCCGTCCCATCCAAAATACTGGCGTGAATCACCCGAGCTAAATCTTCCCCGCTATCGAAATAATAAGTCTCAATCCCGCTAATATCCGGGCGACTCATATTAATCGCGTTGGCGTGAATGCTGACAAACAAAGTAGCATTCACCCGTGATGCTAAAGAAACTCTCGGTTCTAGGTCAATTTCGCTGTCGTCAGTCCGAGTCATTACGGCTTGCACGCCCTGCTGTTCTAGCAGCCTTGCCACCTGATATGAGATATCTAAAACAATTTCCTTCTCCTGAATGCCCCCAATCCCGACGGCACCCGGATCGCGGCCGCCGTGGCCAGGATCGATCGCCACTACGAAACGACGGTTAGAACCTTGGGGCAAATCACCCGCTCCTATACTGCTTCTCGGCGGCAACGGCTGCGGATTTGGATCGCGAGTCAAAGGTGACTGCGCGCTAGCACTCGATCGCAACTGCAAAGACAGCATCTGCGGGTTAGGTCTCGTCACCCTGCCTACCTGTACCCCCGATCGCGGTTGCACCCAAATCACCACAGTCTCCGCGTCTTCCTGGCTGGCGGTAAACGATACAGGACTGTTGCCATCGAGCTGAGGAATTTGCCCCGCCAGAGAACTAGAAGCAAGCCGAATCCAGTAAGCTTTCGATGATTGATCCCACCCGCTGGTATAGGAGACTTGGCGGTCAGTTCTCACCACGAATTGCGTGCCGTTACTCGCTAAATCAATGGACTGAACTCTCGCTAAACTTCCTTGAGCTGGTCTCCCAACAGTTAGGGGTTGGGAGCGCGTCAGGATTGGCGGACTCGTGCCTCCTGGCGATAGCACAACCGAGCCAGAATTGCCGACAGAAGCGCGCCACTGAGTATTAGAACTCTTCATCCGCAAAGTTACGCGGGTAACGGGCGGATCTGTTGGCAATTGCCGGACTTCAATCTTGTCAACTCCGTGCTTGCCGTTAGTTTGAGGCTGTTGGCCGCCCGCGCCCGCAGCTAAAGTAGCTCCTTCAATATCGAGGGTGGCGATGTCCCCGGCTCGACTTTGTTGAAAATTAATTTGGGGGTTGCCACCGGCAGTACGGATCAAAAAACCGTCCGCCGTCACCTGAACGTTCTGAACTACAGTCGCTTCAGCAGATTGGGTTTCCCTTGCTGAAGGTTCAACCGATAATCTTTCTCCCCCAGGTTCTGAGATCGAATTTTGAGTTCCTCCGCGTACTGGTGCGGGCAAATCTACTGTCCACTCGCTGGCAGAAATGCCCCGAAATTTTACTTGCTGGGGGTCTAGAGTAAACCCGTCTTTGAGTTCGACGACTATTCTGGTGGTATCGTCGTCAAACTGTCCTACTCGCACAGATTCGATCGCCCCTGACAGCGGTTTGTTGACCGAGGGACTGCCCAGACTCGTCCCCGGTAAGTCGATTACCAATCGCGTGGGGTTGAAAATCAGTTGAGCCTTGGGTTGGACTCCCCCCTCTGTTCTAATGTAGAGCCGGTTCTCTGAAGCATCAAACCGCCAAGATTGCAGTCTAGCTGCTTCGGCGGCTCCGGCGAGCAAAAATACACTTAAGAAACTTGGTAGTAGCCAGTGGAATTTCACGACAGTTTTTTCCTCGTTTGCGTTACTGCTAAAAGCTGGAAGGGTGCTGCTTGCCCGAGTGGCTTTCAGCAGTTCGCCGCCAGCAGACCGGGGGCCAGGGGCCGTCAGTTGTTGGCTAAATGACTTTTTTATGCGTTAACTGGCCGCCAAATCCCCAATTATGACATTTTGGAACTTTCCTGCATACTTGGGGGCGATCGGTTATAAGCTGACTGAGAAATTGTTGGCACAAGGGAAGGTATTTATAGCAAAAGGAAGAAGGAAGTTCGGCAACGAGCACGCGATCGGGATTTTTAAAATGCGATCGGTTAGAAAACTTTAATTATCTATCGTCGCCAGAGAACTCAGAAGCAATAAAGTCAATGGTTTCAGCAATTCATAATATCCGGACGATCTGGTGCTGCTACTATTTATAGGAGCAATTAACCCTTATTTCTTGAAGTTAGAAGTTGAAATTTTACCAGAAAGAATTGGTTGAAAGCCGGAACCCCGATCGGGAGAATTTAAAATCAGACTATTCATTACTCCAATCCTCATCCTTCTAGGTAGAGGTCGCTCTCCTTCGGTCAACTGTCAACTGTCAACTGTCAACTGTCAACTGTTGAACGCTCTTCAAGGAATCTGTACGACGGGTCTTTAATGGATAGAGATAGTTACAGTAAGGGTAATAATCCGTTTGACAGTTGCATTGTCTTCTAACTTTTCATAGGCTACCTTGATAACTTAACAACCTACTTTCAGCATGATCAGGATTTCCCAGATTGAAATGACTTTTGAATGCAGCTAAATATTAGTTCCAGACCAACTGGCATATCCTTTTATAAAATCATTGTCTCTCACAGCTTGACATTGACATACAACTACATAGCGCCTCTTCCGTCTTTTTTTATGGCATTGTTACAGTCGGACATTTTGGGTAGTAATGGAAACTTAGTTGTTAGTTAGGTTTCCGGCATCGCTAATCTTAAACGATGATAGCCAGTCAATGCTGTTAACTGTAAATGGAGAATGTTTTGTCTCACTTTGTTTGGTGCCTAATGCTTTGTCACCAACAGTCTTTGAGCGTATACGATCGACAGCCAAAGGATTGGTTGCTTGACGGGGGAAAAGTTTTGACCGGAGATATTGTTATCGCAGTTGTCAAGTTTTTGCGACACCAGAAACAATCGATCGGCTTCTGGCAAAAACCTGTGATTTGGTTTGATGACCTGCCTTTCGACTAACTGCATAACTCCCACGTATACTACCAGTTAGAGAAGATACAGTATCTTGGCGATTCTGTCAATCTCTAAATTGCTGAAAAAAGCGACCATAAAATTAAATAAATCAACTCACCTTAGCTGCAAAATTTCGATCGATCCAGTTCAAAATTGCTTCATTTACTTGTTCCGGGCATTCATCCTGGGGACAGTGGCCGGCATTGTCTAATTCAACTAGCTCTACATACTGGGGATTGCATTCGACAAATTGGTGGGGCCGGGCGAACCGAGGGGGAATCATCCGGTCTTGTTTGCCCCAAATTAACAGCATCGGGATTGTGGAATTTCGCAGTACAGTCTTGACACCGGGGCTGAATTGTGAACTGCCTACAGCTTTAAATACAGCGCAGAAGGTACGGGCGGCTCCCCGATCGCCCGCAGGCCCTGATAGAATGTCCACTAATTCGTCGGTAACAGATTCCGGGTTGGCGTAGGCAAAGCCGACCCAGCGGCGGACAACTGAAGGTTTGCGGACGAAAGCAAACAGAGGTCTGAGGATGAGCGGAGAAACAAACCAGCTTTCCACAGCTTCGATCGCCGGTAACAGCCATCCGGGTACCGCCTCGGCTCGCACAGACGGGTCTGGGAGGCTAATCATCACCGTGCCGGCTACCATCTCCGGGTGAGCGGCGGCGGCGGCCAGACAAATCAGGGAACCGATCGAATTTCCTGCCAATACTACCGGCTCTCTGATAAAAGTCAGCCAAAAATCATACACTTGATCGACCCACAAAGACACAGAGTAGTTAACGGGAGCTTTTTGGGAAGCGCCAAAACCCAACAAATCCAAGGCGTAAACTGTATGTTTTTCAGCGAGGGGGCCGAGATTTTGACGCCAATGACCGATCGAAGCTCCAAACCCGTGCAGTAAAATAATTGGGGTGCTTGATGTGGCGGAGGCTATTGGTTTGGTAGCAGCATCTGGAAGATCGATCGCGCCTTGATTGTTCCCCAAAGCCGGCCGCAAATAGCTGTAGCGAGTTTGCCAACCGCGCCACACCCAGTCTCGTTGAGTTCCTACCCGTTGGTGCCAGTGCAGATAATTTGTCAATTTTGCCTCAGCTCGCAACATAAATTTACATTTGCTTATACCCATTCTACAAGGCAAATCAGGGGACTTGGGGAACGGAGCGGACTGGCTAGATTAGCTAATAAAAGCCGTTTTAGCTGATTTTTAACGATTTACCGGGAATTTGCGACCTTTTTACCATCAATCTGGCACGGGGGCGGGCGATCGTGTGTGAAGTTAAAATAAAACTAAGCAGAAACTTAGCCAGACTGAGTAGAATAACAGGTATTGTAAGAATTCATTTACGATAGTCCAAATATTCCCTAAGGCTTTAGCTGAGGGGAGAGAGGGCGCGGTAGTACGTCCGGTAAGGGTAACACCTTACAAAATAGCTCGATCGGACAAAATGAAAGATTGGTCGATCGAACCTGTAATTATCAAGAAGCTTCAATATTAAACTACTGATTGTAAAACCATTCATGCCTGTGATTGAAAGAAGACAAAATCGCAACCTACCCCAGATTAACGAAAATATTCGATACCCCAAAATCCGGGTGATCGATACCGACGGCGCGCAACTAGGGATATTGACACCCGCAGAAGCGCTGCGTCTGGCAGAAGAAAAAGAACTCGACCTCGTACTTGTCAGCGACAAAGCTGACCCGCCTGTATGTCGCGTCATGGACTACGGGAAGTACAAATTCGAGCAGGAAAAGAAAGCGCGAGAAGCTAAACGGAAGCAACACACTGCTGACGTGAAGGAAGTGAAGATGCGCTATAAAATTGAAGAACACGACTACCAAGTGCGCCTCAAACTAGCAGACCGCTTTATCAAATCTGGGGACAAAGTAAAAGCCACGATCATGTTCAGAGGTCGGGAAATCCAACACAGTAACCTAGCAGAGGACTTGCTCAAGCGCATGGCCACAGATTTGCAGGAAATCGCAGAGGTGCAGCAAGCGCCGAAAAAAGAAGGCCGCAGTATGATGATGCTGCTGTCGCCGAAAAAATAGTTATGAGCGATTAGTCATCAGTCATCAGTCATCAGTCAATAGTAATAGACTGGTGACGGTAGACTAATTGCCACGCCCCAAAAAAGATATAGGTTTCCGACTCTAGTCGTCGAGGGTCAAAACAAAAATTTTAGACCAAAGTTCCAGCTCCTAGATTCCATCTGTGGAGCAAATCTAAAATCGTTCGATGCTCGCGCTAGCCGAAGTCTAAAATCTAAAATCTAAAATCTAAAATCGGGATATCTACGCACTCTTAAGCATGGAAAATTTTCAAATCAGCGCTTGGGCGGGAGCAGGAAAAGGAGTGCTGCGATCGCTCAACCTGCGATCGGAAGAAGTAGAGCGAACCATACTGATGTTCCTCGTCTACACTCTAACCTCCGTCGGGCTGATCTGGCTGGAACTCAGCACGGTAGGTCTGTTTTTAGACGAATTCGGTGCGGACAAAATGCCCTTTATCTATATAGCCAGCGCCTTTATTGGTTCTGGTTTGGGATTTGTCTACTCGTGGATGCAAAAAATCCTGCCGCTGAGACGCACCGTTGTAGCGGTTCTGGGAATGATGTCGGTACCGCTATTTTTGTTTAGATTCGGCATCGGCTACGAAAATACTAAGATAGCTGGCATCAGCATCGCTTTTATTACTATTTTTTTGATGTGGCTGTGGGTGGAAGCTTGCTATGTCCTCAATGACCTCAATACTTCCATCACTTCCAACCAACTGTTTAATATTAGAGAAATCAAGCGCACCTATCCGCTAGTTAGTAGTGGTTATCTAGTGGCTGGAGTAGTCAGCGGGTTTTCTCTGCCGGTTTTGCTCTACGTAGTCGGACTCAAAAACGTTACTCTGGTATCGGGGTTAATGGTGGCGACAGGCTCGCTGTTGCTGTACTATCTGACGGAAAAATACCGTCAAGCTTTCCCGGAAACGGCTCACTGGACAGATGACGAGGACGAAGACGACCAACAAGAATTTACCGCCCGAAAAATAACAGGCCCTCTCCAAAAATACGCCATACCTCTAGTTAGTTTTTTCGTCCTTGCAGAAGTCCTCTATGTGTTGGTAGATTTTCAATTCTACAGCCAGCTAGAATACCAAAACCCTTCGGACGGCGCTAGTGGAGCTAGCTGGATAGCGAGCTTTCTGGGGATTTACGAGGGCATACAAGGCTTGTTTCAAGTGGCGACTCAGTGGTTCGCATCGAGCCGCTTGGTAGAACGAATTGGTGTGTTTGTGACGGCGATGATTTTGCCGGCGGGAATCGCTATTCTGGGCGTGCTGACGATAGGAGCATCCCTGGGCCAGCTAGTGTCTGTGTTCATCGGACTGATTTTGCTGAGATTTCTGGACGAACTGCTGCACTACACGCTGTTGGAAACTATTAGCCCGGTTTTGTTCCAACCCATCCCTGACAATATTCGATCGGGAATTCAAACTCTAGTCAACGGTGTGGGCGAACCTATTTCCTGCGGAGTGACAGGAGTTGGCATCCTAATTATGCTGTGGGTGACAGACAAGGTACTTCCCCACCAAGACGAAAAAGACACACTATTTCATGACAACCAAAGCTTGGTATTCATCGGCGCGATCGTACTTTTGGCCCTGGTGTGGCTGTTTGTAGTCTGGCTGATCCGCTCTCAATACGTGGGTTTGTTGGTCAAAAGTGCTGAACGGGGGCGCTTGGGCGTCACTGACGTTGACCTGAAAGCTCTCAAACGCGCAGTGGTGGAAACTCTGGAAAAGCCGGGGGGCGAAGATGAAAAGCGCTCTTGTATAGAACTGCTGACGCAAATTGACCCGAAAAATGTCGGAGAAGTTTTGGCGCCGATCCTGGAAGTGTTACCTTCGGCTTTGCAGCGCCAGAGCTTGGAAACAATGCTGCAACACCCAAACCCGGAATATTTAGAAGCTGTACGGGCTCTATCGCAGCAATCCTTGCCGCCGGAGGTGCTGGCCTTGGCTTTGCGCTACATCTGGCTGACGGAGGCTGAACCGAATATTGACAACTTGCGGCCTTATTTGCAGCCGAATGTCGATCCGGTAGTACGGGGTACGGCGGCTGCTTTAATTATGAGAAGGGGCGATCGCCAGCAAAAGGCAGAGGCTACTAATACGCTGCGCCAAATGCTTACCCACAAGATGGAACGAGAACGGGTGATGGGAACGCGGGCTCTGGGAGAGGCTGATTATTTGCAAGGACTGCGGCTTTATATCCCGAATCTGTTGCAAGATGAATCTCTGCGAGTTCGCTGCGCTCTGTTAGACGTGATTTCTTCTACTCATTCTGAAGAATATTATCCTTCGCTGCTGCGCGGACTCGGTTACAAATCGACTAGGGAAGCGGCTTTGCAGGCGATCGTCAAACTTCACAATGATGCGATTCCTTTGCTCGTCTATTTGGCTGAGGACATCCATAAGTCGGATTTGGTCAGATTGCAAGCTTGGACGGCTCTCGGTCAAATAGGGACTGTGGAGGCGATCGACATTTTGGTCAGCAATTTGATGACGGCTTGGGGAACTACCAGGCGCAACATCCTCCGCATCCTGTTGAAAATGCCATCGGAAGCGGGTATAGAAGGGATTCTAGACCGCATCGGCCGCAGCGGATTGGAAACTCTTATCGAACAGGAGTTGATGTTTATCGGTCAAATTTATGCAGCTATGGTGGATTTGTCTGGTGTAACAACCTATGGCAATTTTGCCGATCGAGATGCCAGCAGGGGTGCACCCGAGAACGATACGGCTCAATTGTTGCAGCGCGCTCTGGCGGGGTTGGAAGCTGATGCTAAGGAACGATGTTTTTTGCTGATGAAGTTTCTTTATCCGTTGGACACCGTACAAGCTGCTGCTTTCAACATTGCTTCTGGCCAACCTTCTTTGGTGGCTAGGGGATTGGAAATTCTCGACAATACTGTGGATATCGCTAAGAAGCGATCGCTGATCAATTTGTTGGATCAGCACTCGGAAAGAGAGAAATTGAGCAATCTCTCGGAATTAATGGTGTACAAACCTCTATCCCCGAGCGATCGTTTGCGCCGCTTACTGGAATTGCGCCATTTCCTTTCGGATTGGACTTTAGCTTGCTGTTTTCACTTGGCGAGGGAAGCGCGTTGGAGCCTTACCGCCCAACAAACTCTTGTCTGTCTGCAACACCCGACGGGTTTTGTCCGCGAAGCAGTGTTAGCCTATTTGAAAATAGCTTCACCGCGGGCTTTGCTCGAATTGTTGCCGAGGCTGCAAAATGACCCCGATAATTTGGTATCAGCTCAAGTTGAAGAGATGATGGCAGAGTTGGGTGCTGGGGGGAAAAGGTAAAGAAGGAAGAGGGAAGAAGGAAGAAGGAAGAAGGAAGAAGGAAGAAGGAAGAAGGAAGAAGGAAGAAGGAACAAAAAGAAACTATCTTCAATACCTAATTCCCAATACCTAATGCCCAATGCCCAATGCCCAATGCCCAATGCCCAATTCCCCTTCCTTTGTTAAAGTTTAAATTAATCACTGCATCGCATTATGTTAACTAGCGTCGAACGCCTATTGTTTGTCAGGGAAGTTCCGATTTTTAAGGAACTGCGGGATGATTTTCTTGTCCGTCTAGCATCGGTAATGGACGAACTTTCGTTTCCTTCTAAGCACAGGATTTTTACGGAAGGACAAGAAGGTCGATCGCTCTATATCTTGGTATCGGGTACGGTGCGGGTGCATATAGGCGATCGGGATTTGGCACAGTTGAAGGCGGGGGCTTGTTTCGGGGAAATGTCGCTATTTGATGCGGAACCTCGATCGGCTTCTATTTCGACTCTGGAACAATCGGAGTGTTTGATGCTGACTCAAATGCAGCTTTATGATGCGATCGATGAAACGCCGGGAATTGCTGTTAATATTATTCGCTTGCTGTCGCGCCGGATTCGCGAGTTGAATATCAAGTTGAATGCTAAAGAGGCGGTTATGCCACCGACAGATCCTGTGAGAGTTCCTGAAATGCGATGAATATTGGGAATCGGGAATTGGGAATTGGGAATTGGGAATTGGGAATTGGGAATTGCGGATAGTTTATTCCTTCTTCCTTCTTTCCTCTTCCTTCTTCCTTCTTCCTTCTTCCTTCTTCCTTCTGCTATCAAACAATTAAAAACCCGGTTTCTTATTAGACCTCTTGCAAAAATAGTTAGGACGGGCTAGAAGCCCATCCCACAAAAATCTTTTTTCTTGTGGGATGGGCTTCTAGCCCGTCCCAAAATTTTCGATGGTGAAGCGCAATTTGCTGTCTAAACTATTCGGAAAATAAAAGGGTAGCGGTAAGCTTCGTTAGGAGTTTGCAACACGTGGATAATAGCCATGACTGTCAGTCCCCAATGTAGGAGATAACCTAGTGGCACTAGGATAAACCCGGCAAGCCCAAAAGTCACCACCGTTAAGGCCACAATCACAGCGCTGTACACCCATACATTCAAATGAAAATTGATGGCTTCTGTGGCGTTTTCTTTGACAACGGGGTCATCAGATACTAACAATACAGCGATCGGCGCTCCGATCGATAAAACTAACGTGCTGAAAAAAATCGCCCCGTGACACACCAGTGATAGCAGCTTTCGCTTGTCGGAGTCGTACATATTACTTTGATTCCTTGACTTTAGTGATAATTTTACCTTTAATAGCAACTCTAGCACAGGCTATAATGGCGATCGGGTGATGATTCCCCTACCTATTTTGTGATGACAACAGAACTCGAAACTGAACTGCTAACTGCTGCCCGGCGCCGGCGCAACTTTGCTATTATCTCCCACCCTGACGCGGGAAAAACTACTTTGACAGAAAAGCTGCTGCTTTACGGAGGTGCAATTCACGAAGCAGGTTCTGTGAAAGCACGGCGGGCTCAGCGACACGCTACTTCTGACTGGATGGCGATGGAACAGCAGCGGGGAATTTCGATTACTTCTACTGTTTTGCAGTTTGAATATCAAAATTATCACATTAATCTGCTCGATACTCCCGGACACCAAGATTTTAGTGAAGATACTTATCGTACTCTGGCGGCTGCTGATAATGCGGTGATGCTTGAGGATGCTGCTAAGGGTTTGGAACCGCAAACTCGCAAGTTATTTGAAGTTTGTAAGTTGCGACGTTTGCCTATTTTTACTTTCTTTAATAAGCTCGATCGCCCTAGCAGAGATCCTTTGGATTTGTTGGACGAAATTGAGAAGGAATTGGGGTTGCAGACTTATCCGGTGAATTGGCCGATCGGTACGGGCGATCGCTTTAAAGGTGTTTTCGATCGCAGAGGGCGCAAAATTCACTTGTTCGAGCGGACTAAACACGGTTCTCGCGCTGCTGTTGATACGGTGATCGAATTGGGCGATCCGCGCATTGAGGATTTGTTGGAACAAGACCTTTACTATCAGCTCAAAGAAGAGTTGGAACTGCTGGATGAGTTGGGAACTGAACTCGATTTAGACTCCGTTCGGGCTGGGAAAATGACTCCGGTTTTCTTTGGTAGTGCGATGAGCAATTTTGGGGTCGAGCTGTTTTTGGATGCGTTTTTAGATTACGCCATGAAGCCGATCGCCCGCAACAGCAGCGCCGGCGAACTGCCCCCAACTTATGAAGATTTTACCGGGTTTGTGTTTAAGTTGCAAGCCAATATGGATCCGAGACATCGCGATCGCGTGGCGTTTATTCGCGTTTGTACCGGCAAGTTTGAAAAGGACATGAACGTCACTCACGCTCGGACTGGTAAAACGGTGCGTTTGTCAAGACCTCAAAAGTTATTTGCTCAGGATCGGGAGTCGATCGAGGTTGCGTATCCGGGCGATGTTATCGGTTTGAACAATCCGGGGGTTTTTGCGATCGGCGATACTATTTTCACCGGTCAAAAAGTCGAATATGAAGGGATTCCCTGTTTTTCGCCGGAACTTTTTGCCTTTTTGAGAAATCCGAATCCTTCTAAGTTTAAGCAGTTCCGCAAAGGTGTTTCGGAGTTGCAGGAAGAGGGCGCTGTGCAAATTATGTATTCGGTTGATGAGTCGAAACGCGAACCGATTTTGGCGGCTGTGGGACAGTTGCAATTTGAAGTGGTGCAGTTCCGAATGCAGTCGGAATATAATGTCGAAACTACGATCGATATGTTGCCTTACAGTGTAGCTCGTTGGGTAGATGGCGGTTGGGATGCGCTGGCCAAGGTGGGACGGCTGTTTAATACTGTGACGGTGAAGGATTGTTGGGGAAGGCCGGTTTTGTTATTTAGGAATGACTGGAATTGCCGTCAGGTGGAAGGTGAGCATCCTGTTTTGAGGTTAAATGCGATCGCGCCTGTGGTTTCTGGTTTGGCCGTTACCGCGGAGTGAGATTACCACGATTACCTTGAATGAAAGACAACCCTAGATTCGATCGAAATCTTCCGAGTGGCGATCGTTTACATGAGTGCGATCGCCTCCATCAACCGCAAGCAGTGCGAAGTGCAAGCAGATTTCGACCTTCGGGGCGATCGAGTGCGATCGATCTCCTCCGGTTGTGGCAAATCGATCGCTTTGTACGAATCCCGCAAACAAGAAACCAGGAAGCATCCAGTCACAAATGATTCCCTCACCTACCGCCGCTTGTTTGAATTAGAAGCGTGTCTGCTGGAAAAAGAACGATCGGGAAAAAGCGGTTTATTCGGTCAATTAATTGTGCGCTGAGGTGATACAATGGCATCAGAAAAAAACTGGTATCTAGTTGGCATCGCATTATGGTTGCTTTACCCGATCGCCTATTGATGAGCGCAGAAGAATACCTGACTTGGGAACCCACCCAAGAAGAGCGCTACGAGTATTGGGATGGCGAAGTCGTCGCTATGAGTGGCGGAACCCGCAATCACAATCGGATTACCTTCAACTTCTCCAAGGTTCTAGATGATGCCCTTGTCGATCGCCCTTGCGAGATGTACATGGCCGATGTCAAAGTCCAAGTGGAACCAGGACAAAAGTATTTTTATCCTGATGTTGTGGTAACTTGCGACGATCGCGATAACGATCCGCAATTGGTGCAATTTCCTTCCTTGATTGTCGAAGTTTTGTCACCTTCAACAGAAGCTTTGGATCGCGGCGCAAAATTTGCTAAATATCGCCAATTTTCAACGCTGCAAGAGTACGTCTTGGTGCAAGTCGAACAGCCCAGAGTAGAAATGTTTCGGCGCAACGAACAAGGGCTATGGGTGCTGTCGGAGTATGGTTTGGGCGATACTTTGCGACTGGAATCAGTGGATGTCGAAATTGCGATCGACCAATTGTACCGCCAAATACAATTTTCTTAGTCTCGCGTTGCGCGGACATTGTTTGTGTAGCCACGAATTCCATTCGTCCTTTCTCTCTTTCTTTCTTTCTTTCTTTCTTAGTCCGCGGAGGCGGACATTGTTTGTGTAGCCGCGAATTCCATTCGCCGGGTATCCAACGGAAATTCACCCAATATTCACCCAATATTCACCCAATATTCACCAGATATTCCCCCTTTCTTCCTTACAAAACTTGCTTGGGGGCGATCGGAATTTCAATAATAAACTCAGTCCCCTCTCCAGGTGCAGAAACACAACTCAACTTTCCGCCATGAGAACTCACAACAATCGAGTGCGAAATCGATAATCCCAAACCAGTTCCCGAACCCACCGGCTTAGTTGTAAAAAACGGATCGAATATCTTGTGCAGCACCTCACTGCTCATCCCTGGCCCACTATCAGCCATTCTAATAATAGCAGAATTGCGATCGGTCACCTCCGTAGAAATTGTAATAGTAGGCTGTTTATGAGAGCTTTCCGGGCAATCTCTTGCCAACAGCAGCGCATCGATCGCATTTGTCAAAATATTCATAAATACCTGATTCAACTGCGACGCATAACAAGTAATTAACGGTAGCTTGCTGTAATTTTTAATCACCTCAATTCCCAAACGGCCACCTTCTTTTCTCAGGCGGGGTTGCAGCAACATCACTGTACTGTCTATGCCTTCATCGATATTAACCGACTTCATTTGCGCTTCATCCAGGCGCGAGAAATTCCGCAAACTCAACACAATATCCCGGATTCTTTCCGCTCCGACTTTCATAGAATCCAGCAGCTTTTGCAAATCTTCGCTCAAAAATTCCAGTTCAATTGTTTCTATTTCCTCGATGATTTCATCAGCAGGTTCGGGATAGTGGTGCTGGTAAAGCTCAATCAACTTCAGCAAGTCTTTCACGTAGTCGCTAGCTGGATTGAGATTGCCGTAGATAAAACTTACAGGGTTATTAATTTCGTGAGCAACACCAGCCACCATTTGCCCCAAACTCGACATTTTTTCAGTTTGAATTAATTGAGCTTGAGTTAGTTTCAGCTCCAGCAAAGTTTGTTCTAAACGCTCATTCTTGTCATTTAACTCATACGTCCGCTCTTGCACTTTCTGCTCCACAGAATTGTAAAGCAGAGCATTTTCCAAAGAAATAGCAACTTGCGAAGAAAGCAGCCTTAAAACTTCCAATCTATGCGCCGTAAAAGCCCCGAGTGTTAAATTGTTTTCTAAATAAAGAATCCCAATTAGTTTGCCTTGATTGACAATCGGCGTACACAAAAGAGATTTGAGCTGGTGTTTGGCGATGTAAGGATCGGCAGTAAATCGCCCCTCAGCCACAGCATTGCTCAACACCAAGTCCGAGCGAGTCCTTTCCACATAATTAATCACCGTAACAGGCAAATCCTGACATTCTTCCACAGGCGTAAATTGCAGCACTGCTACATCTTCAGCAATTACTGACGCTTTGGCAGAAATCAACAGTTTTTCATCTCTCACCAAAATTAAAAACCCGGATTGTGCGCCTGCGTTTTCGAGGGATATCCTCATCAAAGAAGCCAGCAATTTGTCTAGGACAATTTCGCTGGAAATTGCCAGAGATGCTTTCATTACAGTTGCTAAATCCAGCACTCTCGCATCGCTTCCAGTAGAAGTATGAATAGTTGTGGTAGTTTGATTGTTGTGAAAACTGCCGTTGAGCGGCGTCATTTCCCGCAACTGGGGATACTTCTGTTCTAAATCTTCAACTTTGCGGACTGCACCCCAGCGCAAGTAGCACGAGTGAGCTTCGCGCAAGTGGATTTTGGCATATTGATATTTGCCTTTACTCAACCAAAACTTGGCGGCTAGTTCGTTAGCGAGGGCTTCATTTTGGACAAACTCATTGTCTTGAGCTAAATTGATCGAGAAATCGTAAAGCTCTACAGCTTCTGAATCTTTCTTAGTAATTCTGGCTATTTCTGCTTGTACTAAAAGATACTTGTGCAGAAAGTTTTCACGACAGTTATCAGCCCAGATTTTCATCTGTTTTTGATTGGCTTCTAACTTTTCCAGATATTGTTTTTGCTTGCTTTTTGAAACATTGGGAAAAACGGCAGCTAAAACTAGAGAAAAGAAAAAATTCCACTCGGTAGCGGGTATCGCTCCGGTAATAAAAGATAGTTGCTTTTCTACTTCCAATGCTAGTTGTAGTGCTTCATTGAAGTTGCCATACCAGTACATTACCTGGCATTTGCGAATCTGGTAAAGGCAAAGCGAGTACAAATTTTGATGAGCTTGACAGTTTTGTACGTATTCAGCTTCGCTCATATCGTCGCTTTCAAAGACAAACTTGTCAACAGTGAGTTGGCTCAAGTTACGCAGTATCAGCTCCACTCCTAATAATGTATCGGTAACAAGCTGATTTTTGGTTTTTTGGCTGAACTGCAAATACCTGCTCGTGTCTGCCAGAATTTGCGATATTTCTTTGCCTTGAAAAAAGTAATTGGCTATGCGGTTGGATAGGATATAACCGGCATATTCTAAATCTCCTGATTCTAAAGCTGCTTGATATCCTTCATTACTGATTGCGTGTGCCTCTTTAATATGGTTGAACCAGTAATGAAAAATACTAACCAGCGAAGAACAAGCTCTGCACTTCAAGCCGATATTGCCAGATTTTTCACTCAAATTCAGCGATAGCATGGCAAATTGATACGCGGCTTTGTAATCTCCCGAAACAGCGTTTAAGAACATACCGTAGCCTGCGTAGCAGAGAGATGCTTCGGGTACTAAACCGTAGGTGAGAGAAAGATTGACTCCTTTTAAAACGCTGACTTTCCACAAGTCGGGATTGCTGAGGTAAGCTGATGTTAAGAAGTTGGTGATTAATTTGACTGCGACTTTTTTGTCGGGTACTGTCATTTCGGGAGCGTCAATCAGGGAAGCTATTTCTCTACCTGCTAAAAAGTTTGTGGCTGCTGCAAATTCTTCGGCTATGACTTTTTGCAGCCCGTCTAGCGGCAAGTCAATGCCCAGCAAGTTCAAGGCTTTGATTCCAGCTTTAACTGCTTCCTCGTATTTGGCTCGCAGGGTGTACTGCACGATCAGGAGGTTGTAAATTTCTACTTTTTCTAAAGGCGATCGCGCTTTTTGCAAAGTTATGTTGATAAATTCTTCTGAATGCTCGAAATAGCCGTTCAGATACTCAACGTTAGCGCGCTCCATGTGCAGAGCAAAGGCTAAATCGTAGTGGGAATCCCAGATATCGGCGGTTAAACCGTCCATACCTGCGGTTAAATACTGCAACGCAGCAACATAAGCAGTGGCATCTTTGGCTCTGCGGGCGGCGTCTAAATTCAGGGTTGCCAGTTCAATTAGTTCTCGCTCGTCTCGAATTAGCGATCGCGCTACATTCAAGTGATCGACTAACTCAAAGATTCTGTCAGCGCGATATTCAGCAGGAGTATTTTCGAGGATCTGCCTGCCGATTTTCAGGTGAACGTCTTTTTTTTGCGAATCATCAATTAAAGCATAAGCTGCTTGTTGTACGCGATCGTGCAAAAATTTATAATTGAGAATTAACAGCGGAAACAGCACGTAATCTAATGACTTGCTTTCCAATTCCGAAGTCGGCAGAATCAGCCCCGACTTAATCGCCGGCAACAGGTGAGAAAAAGTTTCCGACGCTTCTTTCTCATTAATTAAAGAAAGAGTATTTAAGTCAAATTCGTTGCCCAAACAAGCCACTAAACGCAAAACCTGCTGCGTTGAACTTGGCAGTTTTCTCAACTTCTGCACCATCAAATCTACTACATTGTCAGTGATAGCGCACTGCTCAATTTGAGTCATATCCCAATGCCAGCCGCCCTTGCTCCCCAACTGTGGCGGATGAAAAACTAGCAGATTTTCTTGATACAATGTTTGTAGGAATTGATTAACAAAAAAAGGATTGCCGTCTGTTTTACTGACAACCAGTTCAGCTAAGGGTTTGACCGATTTGCGATCGCTGTGCAAAGTCTCGGCAATCAAATGAGTGATGTTGTCCACCCCCAGCGGCGACAGAGCAATCTCATTAATGATGGCTTCCTGATTTCGCAGCGTCTCCACAGTCATCATTAAAGGATGAGTGGGACTGACTTCATTATCCCGATAAGCGCCAATTAAAAACAGATATTGAGTAGCTTCATCTGTCATCATCAACTCAATCAATTTGAGTGTGGCAGAATCAGCCCACTGCAAATCGTCGAGAAAAATTACCAGCGGATGTTCGGGCTGGCAAAATACGCGAATGAAATTTTGAAAGACTAAATTAAAGCGGTTGAGAGATTCCGTCGGCCCCAATTCAGCTACAGGAGACTGAGCTCCGACAATTAGTTCTACTTCGGGAATTACATCAATAATAATTTGCCCGTTTTGCCCGAAAGCAGTACGGAGTTTTTCGCGCCAAACTGCCAATTGAGCTTCGCTTTCAGTTAAGAGTTGTCGCACCAATTCCGAAAAGGCGCTAACAACTGCTGAGTAAGGAATAGTCCGCTTGTACTGGTCAAATTTTCCCCAAATAAAATAGCCGCGCCTGCGGGTAATAGGTTTGTCTAAAATCTTCACCATTGCAGATTTGCCAATGCCGGAATAACCAGCAATCAGCATCATCTCGCTGCGGGATTTATGCTGTCCTCTCGCGAGCACTGACAGGGAACTTTCTTTGCGCGATTTGCTCTCTTTCTTGATGACAGAAATTTGGGACTGTTCGATGCGGTAGGCTCGATTATTTGTTGCTGCTACCCGTTCAAATGCCGCTAAAAGAGTTTCAACTTCTCGCTGTCTGCCGTAAAGTTTTTGAGGAATTTGAAATTTGTCAGAAATATCTTGGCTGCCGAGAGCAAACTCGGAAATAACCCCAGATGTTTGCAACTGAAACAGACAGGATTCCAAATCCGCTTTCAGTCCCCAAGCACTTTGATAGCGATCCTCAGCCGCTTTTGCTAGCAATTTCATCACAATGTCTGAAATAGCTTGAGGAATTTCTGGTGAAAGTTCAGCGAGAGGTACTGGCTGTTTGGCGATGTGACAGTGAACTAACTCCATGGGATCGGTAGTGGTAAAAGGGAGCTGTCCTGCCAGGACTTCATAGAAGGTGACGCCAAGGGAATAAAAGTCCGTGCGGTAATCGATTACCCGGTTCATTCTGCCGGTTTGTTCCGGCGACATATAGGCTAAAGTCCCTTCTAAAAAGTTGGGATTTTTATTGGCAACGTTTTCCTGATTTGAGTCACTTGAGATGCTAAAATCTATGACTTTAACTTGTCCAGTCGCGGGATTAAAAACTATATTAGAGGGGTTTATATCTTTATGAATTACATTTTTTGCGTGAATCTCTCCCAAAGTTTCAGCAACTTTGATGGCTGTGGTCAAAAATCCCAAAGAGGTAAATTTTTGGGTAGCCATAAATATTTTTAAAGATTCGCCACCAAAATCTTCTAAAATCATTGCCAGACTATTTCTAACCTGCTGCAACCTGTGCATTTTAACAACTCCGTCGAGCTGGTTTAAGTTGGCAGTGATGTCATATTCCCGTTTGTATCTATTCAGTTCTTCGGGAGTCGGATAGTCTTCTTTGAGAATTTTGATAATAACAGGTTGGTTGTCTTGCTCGTTGCGGCCGCGGTAAACCAGGGAAGTGCTGCTTTCATAAATGAGAGCGAGAACTGCAACGCCGGGAATTGCCATCATAGTTGGTTCTCTCAAATTAGGTGTGCTTGTTGGTCAATATTACAGGACTTACGCGCGGCGGGCTAGAAACCCGGTTTCTTTGTTGGTAGTTGCTGACAATCTCAAGATTTTTTCCTATGAACCGGGTTTTTTCCGTAAATCCTATGTTATTCTTCATTATCACTCAAGAGCTATGTTTTGGGATGTGTGGGAAGACACGCCGTATCCAGCAAAGAGCTGTTGCTGACTTGCATGGGCCTGGGGCTTTTTCACCTCAGCAGTTAGGTAAACAAAAGCACAGATACAGGATTTGTGCAATGATTTGGTGTGGCGATCGATCGCACGGCTGACAAAAAAACAATCTCAGCTTTTAGGAGATTGCTTGAATTTAGCCTCGCATCTATGTTTTCGGTCAAATTACGCAAGTATTCACACTTCAATCAAACCGCTTCACTGTGCGACTGCTAACTACACGCCCGTCAGTCGATTTTCCATTTTTCGATTTGAGATTTAATTGCAGCGCTGTGAATCACCCGATTCCGAACTTAAGTGTAAAATTTTAATCTCTCCAGGATAGGAGTCGAGGGCTTGTATCCGTTTTAGAGCGAGTCATCTACGCACCGGCTGGAATAATAACCTTTAATCTCGGAGTTAAAAAATCGGCCTGTAGAATCAGCTTCTTGCAGAGATTCCCAAATTTCCGATTCTACGTCGCTGTATTGATAGACTGACCCGCTGCTAAATTCTATTTGCAAAACTTGATCCTCTTCATTGTATCCGATCGCGCTAGCCATTGCCGAATCAACCGGCATCATAGCAATGGGTTCGTCGGCTGGGGCAATTTCTGTTAATTCAATACCGCCACTGAGTTCGGTAGAATCTGTATTGGCTATGAAATCAACCATGTGCAGGCCGTGCATTGCAGCTTCGGGTGCGGCAATTTCGATAAATTCGAGGCATTCCCCGCGATCGATCAACAGTCCTAGCTGGCCGTTAGAGTGACCGACTGCTAAGACATTGCTCAAGTCTATTTTGGATAGTTTCATGGGTTTTGTCAACAAGGATTTGTTTTACGTCAATATTTCCCGATCTTTGCAAGTTTCTGTGTCGAGGAAATAGTGGATTAATTAATAGTTTAGCCTGTATTGCCTAAAAAGTCAATTAACGTATCTTTTATGTGTAAAGTGTGCATTTAGCATCCTAATTTGGTATGATTTGTCTGTTGCTTAAGGAAATTAGACCTCTTCCACTCCTAAGCTTTCCTACCCTAAAATTATCTGCGTTTATATGTATTTATCTGCCTGAAATCTGCGGTTTGTGTGTCGATCGCAGACTTATGCAAGAGCTGTATTGAGCAAGGTTCGCCATAAGCACCCGAGTTTGATAAGATGTGTCAGCTTCTTAACGAAACTTGACAATAAATTAAGAATTATTGCCATAAAACAAAGGTAAAGTTGTGGCAATGGCGAGTCAAAGCCCAACCAGCAAAAGCGTTTGAGGATTTTTCCCATCTGTAAATCTTCAGAAAGTTACTATTTCTAAAGGATTCATCTGGTGAGAAAATCTCAAACAACCTTAAAATTTAGCAGTAATCGCCCGATCGGGCAAATCTCAACCAGCATAAGGGAAAATACCTATGAAATTGGCTTATTGGATGTACGCAGGCCCAGCCCACATCGGCACTCTGCGCGTTGCGACTTCCTTCAAAAACGTCCACGCGATCATGCACGCACCGATTGGAGACGACTATTTTAACGTGATGCGATCGATGCTGGAGAGGGAACGGGACTTCACTCCGGTAACTACCAGCGTGGTTGACAGACACGTACTGGCGCGGGGCTCGCAGGAACGGGTGGTGGACAATATCACCCGCAAAGACAGAGAAGAGCACCCCGATTTAATTGTACTTACCCCGACTTGCACCTCCAGCATTCTGCAAGAAGACTTGGAAAACTTTGTTAACCGAGCTCAATTGGATGCCAAAGGCGATGTGATGCTGGCGGATGTTAACCATTATCGGTTTAACGAACTCCAAGCTGCCGATCGGACTTTGGATCAAATCGTCCAACTTTACATTAACAAAGCTCGCAAAAAAGGCGATTTGGAAGGTAAAAGCGAAAAACCATCGGTGAATATTATCGGTATGTCTACGCTGGGTTTCCACAACCAGCACGACTGCACCGAGTTGAAGCGTTTGATGGCAGATTTGGGAATCGAAGTCAACGAAGTTATTCCCGAAGGTGCTTCGGTTCACAACTTAAAAAGACTGCCGCGCGCTTGGTTTAACCTTGTTCCTTATCGGGAATTGGGGATGGCAGCCGGGGAGTATTTGCAAAAAGAATTCGGCACGCCGATGGTGGATATTACGCCGATGGGTGTGGTGGAAACTGCGCGCTGCATTCGGAAGATTCAGGAAGTTCTGAATGCTCAAGGTGCGGATGTTAATTATGAAGAGTTTATTGACCAACAAACGCGGTTTGTGTCTCAGGCTGCTTGGTTCTCAAGGTCGATCGACTGCCAAAACTTAACCGGCAAAAAAGCGGTCGTATTTGGCGATAATACCCACGCAGCGGCGATGACGAAGATTTTGTCTCGCGAGATGGGAATCCACGTTGTGTGGGCAGGAACCTACTGCAAACACGATGCTGATTGGTTCCGGGAAGAGGTAAAAGGGTATTGTGATGAAGTGCTGGTGACGGAGGATCATGGTGCGATCGGGGATGCGATCGCCAAAGCAGAA
Organism: Microcoleus sp. PH2017_05_CCC_O_A; assembly: GCF_020738785.1. Lineage (NCBI taxonomy): Bacteria > Bacillati > Cyanobacteriota > Cyanophyceae > Oscillatoriales > Microcoleaceae > Microcoleus > Microcoleus sp. PH2017_05_CCC_O_A. Next base: position 49,639 of record NZ_JAEQCB010000034.1, read on the forward strand.
CCTTCGGCGATTTTCGGCACGCAGATGGAACGCCACGTGGGTAAAAGGCTTGATATTCCGTGCGGTGTGATTGCTGCGCCGATTCACGTGCAAAATTTCCCGATCGGCTACAAGCCATTTTTGGGTTATGAAGGCACGAATCAATGCGTAGATTTGGTCTACAATTCCTTTACTTTGGGCATGGAAGACCACTTGCTGGAAATCTTCGGCGGCCACGATACGAAGGAAGTGATTACTAAGGGAATTTCGGCTGATTCTGACATGGGTTGGACGAAGGATGGACAGGCAGAATTGAATAAAATCCCTGGTTTTGTGCGGGGTAAAGTGAAGCGAAATACTGAGAAGTTTGCGCGCGATCGGGGAATTGAGAAGATTACCGTTGAGGTGCTGTACGCGGCTAAGGAATCTGTCGGCGCGTAGTTTCGATTGTGATAAGGGCATCTGTTGTAGATGCCCTTGCTTATTTATGAAATTTCAGATAAAATTCGGTATTGCGAGACTGTCGAGCGTCACCACGCACCCTATAGTGGAGACGCTGGCACTCTCGATGATGCGATCGCGAGCGGGGACGCTCGCACTATAAATGACTCTTGATGATGATAAGGTAAACAGCCCTGATGCTCCCTCAGATATCGCTTGAAACCGCCCGGTTGGTTTTACGCCCGCTCGCTTTAACTGATGCGCCAGCCATTCAAAAACTTGCCAGCGATCGCGCAGTTGCTGATACGATGATTTCGATTCCTCATCCTTATCCAGAAGGCGAAGCTGAGAACCATATCTCTAATAAAATTGCTGAGTTTCGAGATGACCATTCTGTGGCGTTTGCGATCGAGTGCAAGCAGGAAAAGTTGGTGAGGGGCGCGATCGAAATCCGAGATATCGATCGGGAACATTCAATCGCTGAATTGAGTTTTTGGTTGGGTGTTGAGTCATGGGGACAGGGATACATGAGCGAAATCCTCCCTTCGATACTTTGTTTCGGGTTTGAAAACCTGCACCTCAATCGGCTTTATGCCTACCATATGTTGAGGAACCCAGCATCAAGTAATGTATTGAAAAAAAACGGGTTTATTCAAGAAGGCGTGCTGTGTCAGCGAGTCCGAAAGTGGGAAGTGTTTGAAGATGTAGTGCTGTTAGCAATTCTGTATCGGGATTGGAAACGCCAAAGATAGGACTCAAGTCCTCACATTGCTTGATACTCCAAAAGCTGTTCCCCTCGGATAATCCACAATTTACCCGCAACTTCTGCGGCATCCAATCCGCTAATTAATATTTCTACTGCCGCTTGCAAATCTTGCGGTTTCGCTTGAGAAGGCAGACGCAGTAACACAATCCCACAATAATCAGAAGGATTGTAGCGGAGGCGATTGCCAAACCCCCTATCCAAAGTCACCAAACATCTATCTTCCCTTCGACAGATATCAATTAATAATTCATCCGGTGTTGAACTCAAATTTTGTTCTCGTACAGTCGCAACATCGTGGCCAGCCAAACGTAACATCGAAACAACGCGGATGCTACCCAAATTTTCATCAAGTTTTAACTTCACTTTAAAACTACCTTTTTTTTACCCACAGGAATTTCGACATAACAATCTCTTGCCAACTCAGCCCCATAAGCAATGCAAGCCAAAACGTCTTCTCGTTCAATTCCCGGATATTCCTCAAGCAATTCTTCCACAGTCATGCCACTAGCGAGAAAATCAAGAATCAGAGAAACCCAGATGCGATGGCCGCGAATGCAGGGTTTGCCAAAGCAGATATTCGAGTCGATTGAGATCCGAGACAGTAAATTATTTTGAGTCATGTCTTTTCAATCCAAGATAAGCTTTGAGAGTGACTGGGATGACATTCTATCAACGCTGCTATCAGAACGGATGTATCAAATAAAACGTTCATTTTAGATAAATTTCCCGATTCTTTCTTCGCGCATATGGGGAATAATTGTATCCCAATTAATCAGTTCTTGATTTTTTATTGATGATGCTTTGACGACTAAGACTCCACCAACATAATAAACCTCGCACTCTTCATCCATATTAGCCGGTTCGCTGTTGCCAGTTTCATCGGGCGGCGAAACTACTTCCTGGTTTCTCCGCTGCCATAACAGGAAATCTGCAAAGTTGAGGATTTCTTGCAGTTCGATTTCCGAGAAATTTTTCAGTTTTTCAACAATTTTTGCTTGGATAGGTATCACGGCTATTTTTTCCTTGCTTAACACGACCGCCAGATTCAGTTTAACACGAACTAGGAGCGTGAAGCGAAGCTATCCCGTAGGTAATCGCCCTCACACCTCATTCTGATTATTGTCTTTTTCAACTTCCTCAAAATTCACTTTCTTATAAATAGCAGATAGAGGAACTTCTAGCTGAAACGAATTAAACACTAATCCGGTATCTTCCTCATCATACTCGGAATACAACCATCTTTTGTGCTCGGTTTTAGCATATTGCTCGACCTTAAAAGCTTGCTTAGTCTCAACTCCAGTTTATTGTTCTGAGCGCTACGTGAAAGCAATCGCAAAGACTTTGGCAATAATTGAGGATTCCTCAAATGGGTAAACAACCCGGACATGGTATGACTAATTTGCGCTGCCATCTGTGAGGTTAGCGCTGCGGATCTGACAAAAAAATGCGAAAACTCGGTCTGCAAGAAGTGATAACTTAACATAGCAGTTCTGTTTGATATGAGCTACCCTTGGTAATTGGCGAGCATTCGCCGAGCGCTTACCTATGTGAGGGAAACCATACTATAAGCTTTTCTGCTTTTAAATTGCATATTCGGCGCGCTGCTCAAAGCCGACGCCACAAGAATTTGATTGATTCTTGACACACAATTTAAATGTGCAACAGCTTACTTATCACAAAACTGCTGAAAAAAGTTAGCTTTGTTCGCGATCGGCAATCGATCGGATCCGATATGAATAACGAACGCAATTCACAGAAACAGGAAAACTACTTGCACCTCAATTGGCACAGATTTTTTGGCGAAGCGCGTACCCGGATTCTGCTCTGGTACGTTTTGTTAATGGCATTCTTCCTGTCCCTTTCTATTCCTGCAATTCGCCATCGCTTGTTTTTGCTGGTAGATGGGCGCGTCAATGCGGAGTTAGTTGAAGAAATTATCATATTTGATGAAGTGCTGGCTGCTGAATTTGACTCTAAAAACGGAGACGTAGAAAAACAATTAAAAGAAAAATACAGATCTCTTAAAACTTACTCGAATTCTCAAAAATTGTCGGCACTCTTGGATATTCACCTTTCCCGGCAAATCACTGAAGATGATACATTTCTCATCGCTATCATAGAAGGAAAATTTTATAGAGCCAGTTCCAAGGCACTGCCAAAACTGCTTCAGCCGGATTCGGAATTGGTAAAAAGTTGGGGAAAATTTAGCCAGTCAATTCGCGGCGAATACAAGGTCTCAGACAGTAGGGTTGGGAGCATTCTCTACGTTGCCAAACCTATTAATATTCAAGGCAAAACTGTGGGAGTATTCGTTGTGGCTCACCTGACTGCGGGGGAACGCCAAGAAGCACTGGAAGCTTTCCAAGTTATGATTGAGGTAATTTTGGTTGCCATGATCTTAGTTGCTTTGCTCGCTTGGATAGCTGCTGGAAAACTGCTGGCTCCTCTGCGCGTGCTAACAGCAACTGCTCGCACGATCGAAGAGTCGGATTTGACTCAGCGGATTGCAGTGGAAGGAAAAGGGGAAATTGCGGAACTGGCAACTACTTTTAATCAAATGATGGATCGGATTGAGGAATCTTTTGCTACCCAGCGCAATTTTATTAACGATGCGGGACACGAACTGCGCACTCCGATTACGATAATTCGGGGGCATTTGGAATTGATGGGCGACGATCCCCAGGAACAGCAAGAAACGATAGCGTTGGTGATGGACGAACTCGATCGCATGAGTCGATTTGTGGAGGATTTAGTGCTGCTGGCTAAGGCGGAACATCCAGATTTTTTACAGCTAGAAACTGTGGATATCGGCACGCTAACTGAGGAACTTTTTGCTAAATCAACGGTTCTAGGAAATCGGAATTGGGAATTAGATGGTATAGCCTTATGTCGGATTGTTGCCGATCGCCAGCGCATTACTCAAGCTATAATGAATTTGGCTCAAAATGCGGCGCAACACACTCAATCGGAGGATTCGATCGCGATCGGATCTGTTGTTAGCGGCAGTAACGTGCGATTTTGGGTGCGCGATACTGGAGAAGGTATTGCCCCGATCGACCAACAGCGAATTTTTGATAGGTTTGCGAGGGCTGCAAACAGCCGCCGCCGTTCTGAAGGGGCTGGCTTGGGTTTGTCTATTGTCAGGGCGATCGCAGAAGCTCACGGTGGCAAAGTATATGTTAACAGTCAATTAGGTACTGGCTCGACTTTCGCTGTCGTTTTGCCGATCGATGAACCATCTGAATCTAGAAAGTAGCATCTAATTATACTGCTATCAACTCTCAACTCTTAACTCTCAACTCTTAACTCTCAACTCTTAACTCTCAACTCATGAGTAGAATTCTAATTGCTGAAGACGAACCCAGAATCGCTACTTTTATCGAAAAAGGTCTGCGATCGCACGGTTTTATGACTGCCGTTGCTGCTGATGCTCGCGATGCCTTAATAATGGTTATAGAAGGCGAATTCGATTTAATGATTCTCGATTTAGGACTCCCCGGCAAGGATGGATTGCAAATTCTTGAGGAATTGCGCGGACAGGGAGAAGAATTGCCGATTATTATCTTGAGCGGGCGCGATGATATTCAAACTAAAGTAGCCGGATTTGAGGGCGGTGCTGACGATTATTTAACTAAACCTTTCCGTTTTGAAGAGTTGTTGGTGCGGTTGCGCGCGCGCTTGCGCGGTCGGGAAGATCGCAGCATTTCAGAGGAAATGCTACTTAAAATTGGCAACATAACACTCGATTTGCGAACTCGAAAAGTGAAAGTGGACGATCGCACTATTGACTTGCCCGCCCGAGAATTTACCCTCGCAGAAACCTTCTTTCGCCATCCCGGACAGGTGATGAGTCGGGAACAGTTGTTGGATCGAGTTTGGGGTTACGATTACGATCCCGGTTCCAATATTGTCGATGTTTATGTTGGTTATTTGCGGAAGAAATTAGGCTCTAGTCTAATTGAAACTGTTCGCGGCATGGGGTATCGGCTGCGATCGTGAAAAAAATCTCATAATAATTTCACAATTTATTCATGGGAATTTGTCATAATTTAAAGGTTATAGGTGGCTTGTCATTTAATACAAAAATTATGTACCGAATTTTGATTGCGGAAGATGAAGTTAAAATCGCTGCTTTTATGGAGAAAGGCTTCAAAAAACAAGGATTTGCTACTGCGGTAGCGGAAAATGGCCCGCAAGCTCTGTCAATGGCAACAGAGAGCGAATTTGACCTATTATTGCTGGATTTGGGGTTGCCTGCGATCGACGGTATGACGGTACTCCGGGAACTGCGCAACCGAGGAGAACAGCGGCCGATTATTGTGGTAACAGCCCGTACTGACCGACAAGAATTGGTTTCGGCATTGGAATCTGGCGCTAGCGAATGCGTTACTAAGCCTTTTAGTTTCAATGACTTGCTCTTGCGGGTGCGATCGCACTTAAAAGAAACAAATTCTTGTCTGTCCCTGACCTAATTAATAAATTTCGGTAAAGTTCATAAATTTTTTCAACCTAACCAATGTAATTTTTGTTAGGCAATTCTCAGTGTAATTACTGAGACAACTTTGACATAATCCCCCTCACTGAGGGGGATTTTTGTGAGATTTTTGTTGTGTCATGTCCGATCGATTCCCGAACGCGCCCGCGATCGGGTTTGTAGTGAGGACTTCAGTCCTCAAAAAAAGAACTAGAGTCCTTACTGCGAACTAATCTTTTTGTCTTTCTCGAATGTGCGAATATTTTTTTCGCAAGCATCGGGCGGTTTCTCATTGTCGATCGGCCGTACCTATGTTACATATGCTACCAAATTAGCTGCCCAAATTCCCAATTTGTCAGTAAATCACCGGAGTTTCGTGAGAGTTTTCTCATCAAAGCTTCATGAAGACTTCATAAAGAATTGGGAAATTATATTTAGAAAGTCGTCATAAAACTTAAAGACACCCAAGGGCGATCGCAACTTACCCGAGAGGCTGTCCTCAACTTAACCCCATAGGAGAATTGCCCTCATGCGCGTTTGTGTCATCGGTACAGGATATGTTGGTCTGGTAACAGGAGCTTGCTTGGCAGAAATAGGACATCACGTAATCTGTATAGACAATAATGCTGAAAAAGTAGCCCTGATGCAGTCGGGAAAATCTCCAATTTTTGAACCCGGATTGACAGAAATCATGCACTCTGCGATGGAAAGCGGACTGCTGGAATTCACGACAGACTTAGCTGCTGGCGTGGAACACGGCGACATTTTGTTCATTGCTGTGGGTACTCCGGCTTTGCCAACCGGTGAAAGCGATACTCGCTATGTTGAAGCAGTGGCCCGCGGCATCGGAACTCATCTCAACGGCGGCTACAAAGTAATAGTAAATAAATCCACTGTTCCCATTGGTTCGGGAGATTGGGTGCGCGGGATCGTGCTCGATGGTGTTGCCGAAAGCCAGCAGACAATTGCAGGTTTTGATGTCGTCAGCAACCCGGAATTTTTACGGGAAGGTTCAGCAGTTGCCGATACTTTCAATCCCGATCGCATTGTTTTAGGTAGCAACAGCGAACGGGCGATCGAGTTGATGCAACAACTCTACACTCCAATTATAGAACGCAAATTTGCTGCCGCTCCTTCTTTGCCTCCCGTTCCCGTCGTCGTTACCGATTTGAGTTCGGCAGAAACGATCAAATACGCGGCTAATGCGTTTTTGGCAACTAAAATTAGTTTCATTAATGAAGTAGCAAATATTTGCGATCGAGTTGGTGCAGATGTTACTCAAGTAGCGAAAGGAATCGGACTCGACTCCCGCATCGGCAACAAATTTCTGCAAGCCGGCATCGGTTGGGGAGGTTCCTGTTTTCCCAAAGATGTTTCTGCTTTAATTCACACCGCCAGAGACTACGGTTACGAAGCTCAATTACTCAATGCTGCCGTCAGAACTAACGAATATCAGAGATTAATTGCGATCGAAAAACTCCAGCAAGTTCTGAAAATCCTCAAAGGCAAAACCATCGGATTATTAGGTTTAACATTCAAACCAGACACCGACGATATGCGCGATGCACCAGCTTTAGATTTGATTTTGCAACTCAATCGTTTGGGTGCCAAAGTCAAAGCCTACGACCCGATTATTTCCCCCGACAGCACGCATTCCAACCTGTCGCAAGTTACCCTAACTGCTGATGCCGAACAACTTGCCGATGGTTGCGATGCCTTAGTATTGGTGACAGATTGGCAAGAGTTTCGCAAGTTAAACTACAGCAAAATTGCCCGCCACATGGCCAATCCGATCGTCATCGACGGTCGCAATTTTCTCGACCCAGACCTTCTAGAAAAAGCTGGTTTTTATTACCTTGGCATCGGTCGTTCTGGTACGGGCAGCGTGCCAATTGCCAAAGAAAAAATTAATGCCAAAATTAATTATTCAGTCTCAGAAAATTCTTGCACTGTTCTTGCTTGAGCTTAGCAAACAGTTGACTGTTAGTTGCGCTCTTTTTCAACTAATGACTGATGACCAATGACTGCTGACTAAATTGAGGCACATTGACTATGAGACTGATGGTTTACTCCCACGACGCATTTGGTCTCGGCAACATCCGTAGAATGCTGACCATTTGCGAACATTTACTAAGTTCTATTCCCGAACTTTCCATTTTGGTAGTATCCGGTTCGCCGATGCTGCAAAGTTTTAGACTGCCGCCGAGACTTGACTACATCAAAATTTCCTGTTTGAATCGGGGCGAAAGTGGGGAAATATCAGTCAAATATTTGAAGACTGACATTTCTGAAACTATCAAAATGCGATCGGACTTGATTTTGATGGCAGCAATCAACTTTAAACCCGATGCTATTTTAGTCGATAAAAAGCCTTACGGCATCAAAAATGAGTTGGTGACAACACTTAAATTCTTGAAAAAACAGTTGCCGCAAACCAAACTTTTACTGCTGCTGCGCGACATTTTGGATGCACCAGAAAAGACAATTAGTGAGTGGCAAGAACACGGTTTTTACCAAGCAGTCGAGAAGTTTTACGACCAGATTTTGGTAGTCGGTATGCCGGAAGTATTTGATATTTGTCGCGAGTATCAATTTCCGCCGGCAGTTGCTCAAAAGGTGCGCTATTGCGGCTATATCCGCAAAGAACCGGGGTTGAAAAGTCGAGAAGCCAGACGGCAAGAATTGCAAGTACAAGAGTACGAACAGTTAGTTTTGGTGACACCGGGCGGCGGCGAAGATGGCTATCATGTCGTTGACACTTACTTAACAGGAGTGGCGCAACAAACAACAAAAAAAATTCGCAGCGTAATTATTTGCGGTTCGGAAATGCCCGCCGAACATCGAGAGCAACTTTATCAAAAAGCTGCGTTAAATCCTCAAGTTGAAATGTTGGATTTTACCGACGATTTGATGAGTTATATAGATGCAGCGGATGTCGTCGTTTGTATGAGCGGGTACAACACAATTACGGAAGTGCTTTCTTTGGGAAAAAGGACGATCGCAATTCCCAGAATAAAACCCGCTAGCGAGCAATTGATGCGAGCTGAAAAAATGTCTAAACTCGGTTTGCTGAAAATGATTCATCCCTGCGAAGTGACTCCAGAAAATTTGATGGATTTGCTTTTAACTAAATTAGAGAAAACTCTTTATTGCGCTGTGGCTCCCGGTTTAGATTTGGGTGGACTGCCGCGAATTTCTCATTATATTTCTCACCTGTTATCTAACCCGGTAACTTCCATTGAGTTCGATTTTTCAGCACTCAAGCCAAAGCCAATTGTCACTGTTCAATAAGGCAATCGACCATAATATCCAGCCGGGGCGGGTTTATTAGATCTCGGATTTGTACGGGAAATATTGGCGAACCCGCCCCTACAGGAAACAATGTAACTGTCAACTGTCAACTGTCAACTGTCAACTGTCAACTGTCAACTGTCAACTGTCAACTGTCAACTGTCAACTGTCAACTGTCAACTGCTATATATGTCTAAAAATCGCAAAACCGCAGGCTACCTGCTCAAAACTTACCCGAAACTTTCGGAAACTTTCATCTTGAATGAAATTCTGGAATTAGAACGTCAAGGAGTATCCTTGCACTTGTTTTCTCTCCGCAAACCGACGGATGAAAAAAATCATCCCGATGTGGATAAAGTCAAAGCTAGCGTTACTTACATTCCGACACTGCTGCCGAATTTCAGCTTTCAAGATTTAATTAGTTTGCTAAAAGTTCACGGGCGACTTTTGTCTCAAAGTCCGAGGCAATATTGGCAAGCGCTGCAATTTCACTTGCAGCGGCCGGAAAAGAAGCGCTGGAATGAATTTTTGCAAGCGGGATATTTGGCAGCAAAAATGCAGGAATTGGGACTTTCTCACCTGCAAGCACACTTTGCCAACATTCCGACAGCAACGACGGAAATCGCTAAGATTTTTGGCAATTTCTCTTACAATATCTTTGCTCACGCTAAGGATATTTACTTGACAGAACCGGAAGTGCTCGATCGCAGAATTAGCAGTGCAGAATTTGTACTTACCTGTACTGGATTCAATCACCGCTATTTGCGCTCTGTTTCCCAAAGCAACACGCCGATTTACTTGTCCTATCATGGCATCGATTTAACCCGCTTCACCTCAGCATTTGCCAAACACAAAACTGAAATTTCCTTGATTTTGAGCGTCGGTAGGTATTGCGAAAAAAAAGGATTTCCTTACTTGATCCAAGCTTGCCAGCAGTTGAAACAGCAAGGTTATAAATTTCAGTGCGACATCGTTGGTTACGGGCCTCTGCAAGCAGAACTCGAACAATTAATCGCCGATTTGGATGTAGCGGATGTTGTCTCTCTAGCCGGGAAAATGACTCAAGATGAGCTAGTCAAAGTATATCAGAGAGCAAGCATATTTGTGCTACCTTGTCAAGTCATGGAAAATGGCGATCGCGATGGAATTCCCAATGTTTTATTAGAAGCAATGGCAATGAAAATTCCGGTTGTTTCTACCGATATTTCTGGCATTAGCGAACTGGTAGAAAGCGGGGAAAATGGCTTTTTGGTTCCAGAAAAAAATCCGCCAGCTTTAGCCGAGGCTTTAGCAAAATTGCTAACTCAGCCTGAATTGATGGCGCAGTTTGGCAAAGCCGGAAGACAGCGGGTTTTGCAACAGTTTTCCCTGGAACGAAACGTGGGTGAAATTCGCGAATTGTTCGATGGACTCTTGAACTCAACTCAAGTAGAAAACCCGCAGCCAACAATAGAATTTACAGCAAAAGTAGAGGTAAAAGTCTGATGAAAAAGCTCATGTTTTACTGTCAGCACATCTTAGGTATCGGACACCTAGTCCGCAGTATGGAAATTGTGCGCGGTTTAGTTGCAGACTTCGAGATTTGTTTTGTCAACGGTGGAAAAGCGATTGCCGGATTTGAAATTCCTGCTGGAGTTGAAGTTGTGAATTTGCCTGCGATCGAAACCGATCCAGAATTTCAAAATCTTGCGGTTGTTGACGACAATCGCAGTCTTGAAGAAGTTCAAGACTTTAGGAAGGAGCGACTTTTAGAGATTTTCAACTTTTTTCAACCGGATATTTTGATGATCGAGTTATTTCCCTTTGGTAGGAGGCGGTTTTCTTTTGAGCTGATTCCACTTTTAGAACAAGTAAAAGCCAAAGGAAGAGTGACAAAAGTAGTTTGCAGTTTGCGGGATATTGTTGTCACCAAACAAGACCAAGAAAGGCATGAAGAAAAGATTTGTAAACTAATGAATCAATACTTCGATCTATTATTGATTCACGGCGATCGGCAATTTCAACCCTTGGAGGAAAGCTTCTCCCGAATTAGCGACTTAAACTGTCCAGTCCATTACACGGGATACGTGGTTCAGTCTTCGCCGGAAAATCCAGTCCTTAATGATGAGGACAAAGCTGCGATCGACTCCGACAAACCGCTAATCTTGGCGAGTATCGGCGGCGGTAGATTCGGACACGAACTGCTAGAGTCTTTAGTAGAAGCAGCTCCGATTTTGCAGCAGATTGTTCCCCATCAAATCCAGATATTTACGGGGCCGTTTTTTCCTGAAGCAAAGTTTGCTCAAATGCAGCTTTTGGTATCCACTCAACCCAACATTAACATTCAGCGATATACACCAAATCTGCTGACATACATGGAAAAAGCGGATATGTCTATTAGTATGGGAGGCTACAACACTACCATGAATATTTTGACAACTGGGGTGCGAGCCATGATGTTGCCATTTGTTGGAAATGGCGATCTCGAACAAACTATCAGAAGCCAAAAGCTGGAAAAATTGGGAATTTTAAACGTGATTCATCCAGCCGATTTAGAACCAAAAAAGTTGGCTCTCAAGATTGTGAAATGTTTGATGGAAACGCCAAATCCGGTGAGGTTTGACTTGCAGGGAGTAGATAAAACTGCTGTTTTCTTGAAAGCTTTACTGAAAGTACCGGCTGTTGCCGCATAAAATCCTTGGGAAATCTCGCTTTTACCTAAGTCTAGATCCCCCTAAATCCCCCTTAAGAAGGGGGACTTTGACTGCTTCCGGCCCCCCCCTTCTTAAGGGGGGCTAGGGGGGATCGAAGCCCTGCATAAGCACAAAAATTATCAAATTGAGGAGTGAATTTAATGACAGTTAAAGTTTGTATTGCAAGTTTGGAATATCCGCCAGAAGTGGGTGGAGTGGGAGAGTCGGTACACCGAATTGCTCACATGATGTTGGATGCGGGATACGAAGTTCACGTTGCTGTTTTTCATTCCAAACAGCGGAAGTTTGTGGCCGGTGAACCCCAGCGGGCGAGGATCGAAACTGTCGATCGAGATGGTGTTTTGGTACACCGTTTGTATCCGCCTGTGCGATCGAGTGAGCCGATTATGCAGGATTTTTTGAGCGAGATTTATTCTCAATTAAAAAACTTGCATCAAAAATACAATTACAATCTGTTTCATGCTTTTTTTATCAATGAAACTGGTTTTATTACTACTTTGCTAGCCCGCGAACAAAATGTGCCGGTTATCAACAGCATTCGGGGTAGCGATTTGCACAAACATATTTTCAATGCCAAACAGCATGGCCAAACTGTTTGGATCTTAGAAAATTCGGATTGGGTAACGTTTGTTAGCCGCGATTTGCAAACGAGAGGCCGCATTTTAGCCCCCAGCATTCAGCACAAATCTTCGGCGTTTTGGAATTCGATCGGTGCGATCGACTTTACCCAACTGTCGGCTCCTGTTGTGCCCGGTGAATTGCGGGGCACTGTCATCGGCTCAGTTGGTCGTTTTCGCGACAAGAAGGGCATCGAATATTTGATGGAAGCTTGCGGCAAAATCAGCGCCGACGTTGATTTAACGCTGCTTTTAATCGGGGATTTTGCCGATCGCGAACGGGATTACTGGCAGCAAGAAGTGCAAAACAGCGGATTGGGCGATCGGCTGATTATCACTGGACTTGTCAGCCGAGAAACGGCCCTTGCTTACCTGCCAATTATCGATATTTTTGCCATTCCTTCCCTGCACGATGGCTGTCCCAACGCCATGTTAGAGGCAATGTTAGCAGGAAAGGCGATCGTGGGTACAAAGGTAGATGCGATCGGCGACATTCTGGAAAACGAGGTGGATGCACTGTTAGTCAATCCAGGTTCAGCAGCAGAATTAGCAGTTGCTTTGCGACAACTTGCCCTCAAACCCGAACTGCGACAAAAACTCGGCTTAGTTGCTAGAAAAAAGGCGATCGAACACCTAAATCCCGCTGTCGAACAAGCTAATTGGCAAACCGTTTATCAGGAAGTTTTAGAGTCATCCAAGCCAATTATCGCCACTAATAGTATCAGCCAAAAGTTTGCTCTTACTAACAGCATTTAATGGCAAATCTGAGTTTGTTTTTGCTTTGATTACTCGGCGATTGAAATCGCTACTACACAAACGAAGTCCGCCTGCGCGGACTGAAGAATAGGAGTTACCACTGTGATATCACCAAAAGTTACGATCGTTGTCTCACCCCGCGAACGTTTTAGTTACTCTCGCGAGTCTTTAGAAAGTCTGTACGAACATACAGAAACGCCGTTTTCCCTAATATATGTTGATGGCAACTCACCATCAATGATACAGCAATATTTGGAATTACAGGCAAAAGAAAAAGGCTTTCAACTATTGCGGACAGAAACTTATTTAGCGCCCAATGAAGCTAGAAATCTCGCTTTAGATCGAGTTGAAACTGAATACGTGCTGTTCATTGACAACGACGTTGTTGTCACTCCCGGCTGGCTCGATCGCCTTTTGGAATGTGCCACCGAAACCAAAGCCTCTGTCGTTTGTCCCCTCACCTGCATCGGCAATCCACTGCATGAAACCATCCATTTAGCGGGAGGAGAAGCGCGGATTGTCTTGGAACAAAAACCGGGCAAAACTAAAGTCAAGCGGAAGGTACATGAAAAACATCATTTCGTCAATCGTCCGGTGGCTGAAGTGCGCGAACAACTCCACAGAAGCCAGTGCGAATTTGCCGAATTTCACTGTATGTTAGTCCGCACCGAAATATTTACTCGCATCGGCAAACTAGATGAAGCGTTGCTGAGCACGCGCGAACACATTGATTTCTGCATGAGTGTGACGAATGCGGGCGGCACTATTTATTGCGAAACTGACTCGGTAGTTACTTACGTTCCTGGTCCGCTGCAATGGTCTGATTTTTCCTTTTTCATGCTACGCTGGAGCGATGCTTGGGAAGTGGCAAGTTTGGAACATTTCCGCACTAAATGGAATCTGACTGAAGACAAGTATTTCAAAAAGCGCTACAGCAGATTGGGACAGCGCCGCCATCAGGCGATTGTTCGACCTTTTGTACGCAAAATTGCCTTCGGAAATCGCAATCCGCTGTTGGAAAAAATGTTTATTTCAGTCGATCGCACAATCAACCGTTATATTACTTCTCGGTTCGATCGAACGGGCGATCGTAAAGTGGAAGTTAAGGTATTACAACCGGAGCGATCGCAGGTTTTGGAAGCAGCATCTTCTGTTTTGTAAGAATAGTCAAATTTGCTCTCCAGTAGTCCGCCAGGGGTTTAAACCCCTGCCTCAAAGCGAAAGTCCTCTAAAGAGGACTGAGAAGAATAATTTTCAACTCATTAGTCCTCTTCAGAGGACTTTAGCTATGAGCCAGGGAATTCATTCCCTGGCGGACTGTCGGATAAGCGAACTACCCAACCAATCTAGTTTTTTCAGCATCTATCAAAAGGGAGATAAAATTGCACAATTCATCATTTCAAGGACTCTAAAATGCCGGAAACTAAAAGTGTTAAAGAAACTATACCCGGACTGGGACGAATTATCCAAAAGTTCTGGCCACAGATTCGCCATCAAAAGGTTTTGCTTTTAATTTCATTTTTAGCACTAATCGCTGAAACGGCCTTTCGTTTGCTAGAACCTTGGCCTCTGAAAATAATCTTTGACTACATTCTACTGTCGGGATTTGAAACCGCTTCTCAAACATTTCCAATTATTAGAAATCTCAGCACCATTGAGTTGTTAACAGTCATCGCTGTGGCAATTGTGGCGATCGCAGCTTTGCGGGCCGCTTGCGCTTATATTAGTACGATCGGCATGGCTTTAGCTGCTACTCACATCATGACCGAAATTCGGGGGACTCTTTACAGTCACTTGCAACGGCTTTCTTTGTCATTTCATAGTAAAGCTAAAAGTGGGGATTTAATTACCCGCGTTACCTACGATGTAGAGCGCATTCGTGAAGCTACTGTCACCGCAGCACTGCCACTATTTACCAATATTTTTACACTCACGGGAATGCTGGGGGTGATGCTGTGGATGAATTGGGAATTGGCGATAATTGCGATCGCAGTTTTTCCGCTATTTATCCTCGTTTCCGCTCACCTTTCCAAGCAGATTCAAAAAGTAGCTCGCAAGCAGCGCAAGCGCGAAGGAGCGATGGCCGCCACCGCCGCCGAAGCAATGAGTGCCATTAAAGTAGTGCAAGCTCTTTCGCTCCAAGGAATGTTAGAAAGTTCCTTTAATAAAGACAACCAAAAAAGCTTACATGAAGGAGCAGAATCGCAAAAACTAGCAGCGGGATTGGAGCGAACTGTAGAGATGTTGGTTGCAGTTGCAACAGCTATAATTTTATGGCGTGGCGTGCAATTAGTGCTGGATAAAATGGTTTCACCTGGGGAATTATTGGTATTCATTAATTACCTCAAAACAGCATTTAAACCGATGCGGCAGTTGGCAAAATATACCGCCCAAATTTCTAAAGCCACGGCTTCGGGAGAACGGATTATCGACCTCCTTGATACGGTACCCGAAATTCGCGATTTGCGGGGTACAGTGACAGCACCACGTTTCCGAGGTGGAGTTGAATTTAAAAATGTAATGTTTGCTTATGATGCGGAAAAAGTGATTTTGCAAAACATGAGTTTTCAAATAAAAGCAGGTCAGCAAGTTGCTTTAGTCGGGCCTTCTGGCGGTGGCAAATCGAGTTTAGTCAGTCTGTTACTTCGGCTTTACGATCCTGTGGAAGGAGGCATTTTAATTGATGGACATGACTTGCGCGAATACAAAGTTGATTCGTTGCGACAACAGATTAGTATCGTGTTACAAGAGAGTGTTTTGTTTGCTGTCAGCGTCAAGGATAATATTGCTTACGGATGTTTGAATGCAACTGATGCTGAAATTGAAGCGGCCTCCCGTTTGGCTAATGCTCACGATTTTATCGAAGCATTACCTCTCGGCTACGATACTATTTTAGGAGAACGAGGATCGACGCTTTCGGGGGGACAAAGGCAGCGAATTGCGATCGCTCGTGCGGCTGTGCGTCAATCTCCGATCGTCATTTTAGACGAACCGACAACTGGTTTAGACCAAGAAAACGAACGTGAGGTTAGCGAAGCCTTGGAAAGATTGACTCAGAATTGCACGACTTTTTGGATTACTCACAATTTGAAAGCAGCCGAACAAGCTGACACAATTCTGTATATTGAAGGTGGCAAAGTTTTGGAACAGGGTGCTCATTCTGAACTGCTACGTTTGGGCGACAAATACGCAGCAATGTATGCTGTACAATCTGCCGGCAATAATTTGCCGGATGAAGCGGATTCCTTTGCTATTTCCCGTTAATGCGTTCAACAGTTGACAGTTGACAGTTGACAGTTGACAGTTTGAGAGCAACTTCTACCTAAAAGGAAGAGGATTGGAGTAATGAATAGTCTGGTTTTTATGTCTCCCTCAAAGGGAGAGGCTTTCAACCAATTATTTTCGGTAAATGTGAATTTTCTATCTTGAATTATTGCCGTTTTTATTTTACTCATGGTTTCTCAATTTTCCGTAGTTATTCTAATTGCTTTGACGACAGCTACTCCGGTTTATGCCAGCGAGTTGGCTGAGATAGATGGCGATTTATCTTCTATCACTAATAGTCAAATTTCTCTCAATCAAGTTAGATCGGAGTCGGTGGTTGAAACTGCACAAATAGAATCATCGGTTGAAACTGCACAAATAGAATCATCGGTTGAAAACCCATCTACACCAATAGAATCATCGGTTGAAAACCCATCTACACAAATAGAATCGGCGGTTGAAACCGCACAAATAGAATCGGCGGTTGAAACCGCATCTACACAAACAAAGTCCACCTTCGTGGACTCAGAAATGAAGGAAACACGAAAGGATGAATCTTTAGCAAACATTACCTCCGTCTCCGAATTATCCGATGTTAAACCTACGGATTGGGCATTTCAAGCCCTTCAATCTTTGGTAGAACGTTACGGGTTAATTGTCGGATATCCCGATCGCACTTTTCGTGGCAATCGTGCTTTAACCCGCTACGAATTTGCCGCAGCTTTGAATGCAGCCCTCGATCGCCTAAATCAGCAAATTGGGACTAATACTGCTAATTTAATCACCCGCGAAGACTTGGAAATTCTGAGTAAACTGCAAACAGAATTCCAGGGAGAGTTGGCAAGTTTGCGGGGTAGAATCGAAACTTTGTCACAACGTTTAGATGCCGTGCAGCAATTTTCAACTACTACCAAATTGGAAGGAGAGGCGCTGTTAGGAGTTATTGGAGTTGAGGGAAATGAAAAGGCAGATGGTGAAGGTGATGTTGATAGTAATCTTACTTTTGGCTATCGAGTCAGATTGAATTTTGACACGAGTTTTACGGGGAAAGATCGACTCAGAACGAGACTGCAAGCTAACAACATTCCTAAAGTTAGCGACGCTGCGGGAACAGACATGGCTAATTTGAGTTTTCAAGGCGAAAGCAAAAATCAATTTGAACTCAGTCGATTAGAATATCGGTTTCCCATCAACAATCAAGCCGTAGTTTATGTGGAAGCTGTCGGCGGCAGTCTCAACGACTATACTGATACTCTTAATCCTAATTTAAGCGGCAGCAGTCGGGGTGCGGTATCCCGTTTTGGACAGCGAAATCCGATCTATCGTCACGGCGAAGGTAGCGGTGTTGGAGTGAGTTATGCTGTTAGTAAAAATGTTAGTTTAGATGTCGGATTTGTGGCTGATAAAGTAAATGATCCGGCAATTGGTTTCGGGAAAGCAGCTTATGGTGCGATCGCCCAATTAACTCTCCGTCCAACTAATAATATCGGAGTTGGTTTAACCTACGTCCGTTCTTATAATAGCCTGGATACGGGAACAGGGAGCGATCGGGCAAATGATCCTTTTGACGGCGAAAGCGATGCAATTGCAGCCAATTCCTTCGGCATTCAATCCACTGTCAAACTCAGTCGCCAAGTCACAGCCGGAGGTTGGGTGGGATATACCCGCGCCCAGGCCCTTGATTTGCGCGATCGACCTCAAGCTAGTATGTTTAACTGGGCGGTAACTTTAGCCTTCCCCAATTTGGGTTCAGAAGACAGTGTAGGAGGCATAGTTATAGGCCAACAACCTAAAGTAATAAACAGCGATTTTATCGAAGACGATCGAGAATATATCGACTCGGACACATCACTGCATTTAGAAGCATTTTATCGGAGGCAATTAACAGATAATCTAGCAGTAACTTTGGGTTTGTTGGCGATAACTAATCCAGAACATAACAGCAATAATGATCCAATTTACATCGGTACTTTACGCACAACTTTTAGTTTTTGAGAATAACCAATAAAAAAGTAAAAAACTTCCTTATTCCTTCTTCCTTCTTCCTTCATTACAATCATGAACAATACAACTCGCGTTATCCTCGTCCGTCACGGTCAAAGTATTTATAATCAGCAAGGACTTTATCAAGGCTGCTGCGACGATTCTTTCCTAACTGAAAAAGGTCGTTTAACCGCCTATCAAACAGGACTTTCTTTAAGCACCATTCCCATAGATTTTGTTTACAGCAGCCCACTTCAGCGCGCTAGAGAGACAACTAGCGAGATTTTAAGTGCGATCGCAACTATAGCCGACAGTCACCCAGAATTGCACATCCATGAAAACTTAAAAGAAATTGACTTACCCGCTTGGAATGGTTTATCATTCAAATACGTTCGAGAACACCTTGCTGAAGATTACCGCTGTTGGAGAGAACGCCCTCACGAATTTCAGATGTCTGCTGAAACTGAGGATAATTCCTCCGGTAGCAATTCAGTTACCACTTTAGTCAAACCACAAAATTTTCCAGTCCAAAATCTCTACCGCCAAGCTCAAAATTTTTGGGCTGATATTCTGCCAAAATATGCTGGTAAAACAATCTTAATTGTCACTCACGGCGGGACAATCAAAGCATTAATCAGTACCGCGATCGGGATGAAATGTCAAGACTTTCATACCCTACAGCAGTCTAATTGTGGGATTAGCATTCTGAGTTTTGTTGGTGCAGAATATCAGGCTGAATTAGAAGCGATGAATTTGACAAATCATTTAGGAGAAATTTTACCTAAACTGAAAGAAGGCAAACAAGGACTGCGTTTGTTGCTAGTACCCGCAGACAGTGAAAAAGACGTTTATATCGACAGTATTGCCAGAATTATCGAGAAAAGCCCTCTCAATTTTTGCCTTAACAGTGAGGGAGCCAATTCCGCACAAATGGCAGAAAAACTAATTCGATCGTGTTCCCAGCCCACAGTGCAGTTATCCATCTCAACCGAAAAATTCATGCAGACTTGGCATCAGACAATTTCTGGGCGATCGCGCGAAACTTCCTCTCTTTGTACCGGATTAGTTGTTGCCGAAATTGGCGAAATTCAGGGAGCATTAAATCAAGTTTTAGGCTTGCCAATTCAACAGGAATCTCTCAAGGTTCAACCCGGAACTATCAACATTTTACACTATCCTGCTTCCGCGAAATATCCTGTATTGCAAGCGATGAATCTCTCCGGTCAAATTAGTTAGAGATCCCTTGAAATTATTTCCATCACCAATTACCCACAATGAAAATTTTAGTCACAGGCGCAGCAGGCTTTATAGGGTACCATTTAGCCCAAAGATTATTGTCCCAAGGTGAACAGGTTTACGGTATAGACAACTTAAATGACTATTATGATGTCAATCTCAAAAAAGCGCGTTTGGCTCAACTCCAGCCGCATTCAGAATTTACTTTTCAGCAGTTAGATTTGAGCGATCGCACTTTAGTATCCCAACTCTTCCAAAATCAAACATTTGACCGAGTTGTCCACCTCGCAGCCCAAGCTGGTGTGCGCTATTCCCTGGAAAATCCCCATGCTTATGCAGACAGCAACCTAATGGGATTTTTGAATATCTTAGAAGGTTGTCGTCACAGCAAAATCAAACATTTAGTCTTTGCTTCTTCCAGTTCCGTTTATGGCAATAATACCAAGATTCCCTTTGCTGTTAGCGATAATGTGGATCATCCCATATCGCTTTACGCCGCCACAAAAAAAGCTAACGAATTGATGGCTCATTCCTACAGCCACTTGTACAACTTGCCAATGACGGGATTACGCTTTTTTACAGTGTATGGGGCTTGGGGACGACCGGATATGGCATATTTTAAGTTCGTAAAGGCGATCGCGGAAAACAAACCCATTGATGTTTACAATTTCGGCAAAATGCAGCGCGACTTCACTTATATTGATGATGTCATTGAAGGAGTTGTGCGAGTCATGGAAAAGCCTCCTCAATCCAATTCAGAAACATCAAGCACCGTTCCCTATAAAATTTACAATATTGGCAATAATTCCCCAGTGGAATTGCTGGCATTTATTGAAGTAGTTGAAACGGCAATGGGCAAAAAAGCGGTTAAAAATTTGTTACCAATGCAGCCTGGTGATGTACCTTCTACCTATGCAGATGTAGATGATTTGATGGCGGATGTAGGGTTTAAGCCTAGTACCCCGATAGAACAAGGCATCCATCAATTTGTAGAGTGGTATTTAGACTATTACGGCGGTGCAACCCCCAACTCGCACACTCAAAGTGTGACAAACATCAAATATCCGCCCGAGGGCGATCGTCTCGCCACAATTTAAGCAGAAAAAATATTCACTAATGCGTTTTTCAATTGAAGCGCATTAGTGTTCCCCTATTGTTTGAGTAAGATTTTTTTCCGATAAATCGCGCAAATTACTCAATTCCAAAGACTCTTGTTTGACGCGACAAGCCATAGATGCTAACTGCAAACTCATAAAAGCATTCAAATCTTCCAAATCCCACTTGGCTGAGGCAAAAAGATGCTGCATTTGATTTTCCGCTTCCAAACTTAGATAGCCAGCGGCAATAGCTTCCTGTACAACTTCACGAATCAGCAGGATCTAATTTTTCCTTACGAAATCGGATAGCAGTTAGTAGGGTGCGTCGCCACCCAAAATCTCTGACTTGCATATCGACAATCTGATAGCGACGCACCTATAGCGGTTCTCAAAAAAGTGAGGTATGCCCTATGCCCTATGCCCTATTCCCTATTCCCTATTCCCTATTCCCCGTTCTCACCTTTCTGAGAAAGGCTATATGCGATCCAAGATAAACAAACCAACACAAATTTTGTACTAAAATTATGTAAAAATGATATTAAAATACAGCCACATCGTATCAGCGAAGTAGTGTTTCCCGCACTCGGTTCGCCGATGACAGCAAGGCGTTTCCCCTTACTTTTAGGGCTGTCGCTGTTAGCACCGACATGAAGTTCAAACCTATTGTAAAAAATCACAAATTCACCTGCATTGTTGGACAATTGACCGAGTTTGGCATCGTCAATTTAATCTCCTGGTTAGATCCAGTTTCAGGATTGGGGATTGGTATGGTTTGCTTGGTTTGGCATATTTTCCAGGATATTAGAGAAGAAGACGAAGAAGACAGGGATAGTCACTCCAAATAGGTTCGTAGTAAGGACTTTAGTCCTCCGTTGGATCGTCGCAGCAAATTTCATGGGGTGCATTTTGGTTTGACAAATATGTGCGTAGGGGCGAAGCATGACCAAGAATTTCTTGATGGTACCCGCCACGTGATTTATCCGTGGAATCAATCCCAAATCGAAAATCTAAAATCCTCTCTTCCCCCGAATTTATCCGTGGGGTCGCCTCTAAAATCAGAGTCCTCTTCAAAACCCAGATGCACCCATTTCATATCATCGCGGGCGGGAACTCTGAGAACCGCCTCTACAAATGTGAAATCTGCTGTATTAGCTTCCGAAAGGGCGATCGCACTTCTCATCAATGATATGCTTGAGCTAGGGATTAGGGCGCAATTAATGTGAATACCTTCAAACTTACTCATTCAAGACCAGAAGAGCGCAAACTACTTACTTGTTTACCAGCCTAAAGATGATAAATCGGAGTATTTAGCTCTAGCGGGTTACAACCAAGAAAATTGGCAAATTCTCAAGAGAGATATAATGGAAGCTGTAGAGGGTGCTGAAGTGGCAGAAGTTACCTCTACAGGTTGGGGTACTCGCTTTAAAGTCAAAATTCAGTGGTATGGCCCTAACAATCGATTAGTTAAAGTTGTTACTATCTGGCAACAAGATGAGGCATCCGAGATGGTTAAATTTATCACCCTTTATCCTGACAAGTCATAGGGAGGCTCAACAATGACAACAGCAACATTATTTCAGTGGGTAAGACTCAAGCAAGATATTCCTAATAGTCCAGTAAAGAAAGGGGACACAGGAGTTGTTTTAGATTATCTGCCACCCACGAACAAGCAGCCCGAATCTGGATATACTTTAGAAGTCTTTAAAAATGGTGAAACTTTAGATGTGATTTCTGTACCGATTTCTTGGGTGACACCGCTACCTGAAATTTGGGGAGATTCTCAGCACGCACCAACTGATATTAAGGTGAAGGCTCTAGATTAGGTAAAGAAGGGCGATTCACGATCGGGATAGCTACGCGGCACTTCCGAACCCAGATTCGCCCGCACCAAACAAGAAACCCTCCCCAACAAGGAGAAGGGAGGGTGAAAAAGAGAGTTAGAAATTTAAGTTTTTTCCGAATTAACAATAATGAGTCACATCCTCGCCGCACTCATCGGCCAAATAACACAAAGCACGAAAGCGCAGCCCCACCACTTGCTCGTAAAGCGGATTTAACTTGCACAGCGGCGGAATGTAAAATAAAGTGCGATCGCAAATTTTGACTTCCCGCTCAAACGGACACTGGCTGGGAATAAACTTGCACAGAAACCGAGCTAACTTTTGACTTTTAATTGCACTATTGTCAAGCCACTGTTTCAGCGGATTCAACAAGTCAAAGCGCGGCTTGTGGCCGTAAGGTTGAGGATTTGTAGCGACACTAACAGGGGTTTCTTCTTTGCCATGCCATACCCAAATTGGCAGAATTCGATCGGACTGTGTATTCTCAAATACGTTCATATTTCTCTGTTCCTCTTTTACAACGAGGTGCCAAGAACTCTTTGTAGAGCTTGTACGAGATTTTGTCTACAATAAGTACCTACAGCAGCTCGTTTTGCTTTACCGGATGAAACTTCTTGAATTAATGACTTGATCCGAGAAAAGTAGTTCCTGATTATTTTTGAGAGACGGTGTGCGATCGCAAAAGTGTCCTCATTGCCAGCCCAAGGATTTATCTATGGGGTAAAAACTCTGCCTTAAACCTTAAACCTTCAACCTTCAGTTAACTCTCCTTTTGTACTTCCTCTACGATAATGACGCATCGAGGTCAATAATTCCCTGCGTGAAAATGCGGAATTTTCAATCAAAGTTATAATAGTTTCAAATAAGCACGGCGCTGCAAAAAACCCTGAAACCCAGCGCCCACTGTCGCTGCGTGCGTGAATCGTAGCTATCCCGAGCGTGAATCGGCCAGAAACTCCTACAATTATAAATAATCGGCATTACCGCCCTCACCACCCATGAGCAACCCAGAAACCAAATCTATCACCCGCGAATTGCAAAGCCACGTCGCCATTCTCGGCGGCTTCGTCTCCCTCCTCTGGATTATTGAGATTCTCGATGTATTCATATTTCGAGGCGCGCTGAATTCCTACGGAGTCCGCCCCCGCAGCATCGACGGACTTGAAGGCATCCTATTCATGCCTTTTCTGCACGGCAGTTTTGCTCACTTAGCCGCCAATACCCTCCCGTTTCTGACATTTGGTTGGCTGATCATGCTGCAAGAAATTAGCGACTTTTTTGTTGTCAGTGCCGTTACTGTACTCATCAGCGGATTGGGAGTTTGGCTGACAGGCGCGCCCAATTCCGTGCACATTGGTGCCAGCGGATTAATCTTTGGTTACTTCGGATTTTTGCTATTGCGGGGCTTTTTTGAACGCAGTTTTACGTCTATTATGGTATCTTTAATTGTCGGTTTCTTCTACGGCGGTTTAATCTGGGGAGTTTTGCCCTCGCAGCCTGGAGTTTCCTGGCAAGCGCATTTCTTTGGCTTTGTCGGCGGCGTATTAGCAGCTCAACTTTTGGGGCGGCAGAAACGGCAAATCAACTAGGATAAGACTTATGCTGCATCGTATTATGACCTTAGGTACGTTGTTGCGCTTCAGCGCTCATTGCTATAGAAAAGAGCGCTGAAGCGCAACTACGTACCTTACAATTGCATCCCGAAAAGTAAGACTAACTGCTTACTAATAATTCTACTTGCGCCGGCAAGCACACAGTAAAAACCGAACCGCCACCTAACTGGCTTTGAACTTGCATATCACCGCCCATCATCAAACAAAAGTGACGGCTAATAGTCAATCCCAAACCCGTGCCGCCGTACTTGCGCGTAGTTGAGGCGTCACCCTGCATAAAAGCTTGAAATAAATGCTGCATTTGTTCGGGGGGAATCCCAATACCAGTATCAGCTACGCGGAAAATTATTAAATCGGAAGGTTCTGCTATTTCTTGAGTTGTTAAGCTGTCATGTTTAACTCTTTCAATGGACAGGGTAATAGTCCCGCCTTCGGTAAATTTTGCTGCATTGCTCAGCAGGTTGAGCAATATTTGACGAGTTTTGGTAATGTCAGCATACATCACTCCCAAGTCATTAGCACAATTAACTTCAAATTTATTAAATTTTTTCTCTACCAAGGGTTCGGCAGTAGAAACTACCTCGTCAATTAAATTAACCGGGTTGAAAGTTTCTAAATAAAGTTCCATCCGCCCCGCTTCAATTTTAGAAATATCGAGAATGTCGCTAATTAAAGATAGCAAGTGTTTGCCGGCAGTTTGAATTTTGTGCAAGTCTGGGATAAAATCTTCGCAGCCCAAATCCTCGGCGTCTTCTTTGAGCATCTCGCTGTAACCGATAATGGCGTTGAGGGGAGTTCGCAATTCGTGGCTCATATTGGCTAAGAATGAGCTTTTGGCTTGGCTGGCTGCTTGAGCGGTTTGAGCGACTTGTTGGAATTCTTCTGCTAGTTTGCGTTGGGTAATGTCTTCGGCAATGCCGACTATACGGTAAATTTCTCCTGTTTCGTTGCGGACTGGAAAAGCCCGATCGCGCACCCAGCAAACTGAACCGTCGGATCGCACTACCCGATACTCCTCATCATAATCCCCCTGCACCTGTTTTTCAAAGGCAGCCTTAACGCGATCGCGATCGTCTCGGTGAATAGCATCCCAAAAAGCCTCCGGATGTGACAGCAAACTCCGATAGCTTAAATTCCATATTTTCTCGCAAGCAGGGCTCACATAAATTATGTGCTTTTGATTCGGTTCTCTAATCCAAAATACCTCATGAATATTTTCTGCCAACTGGCGAAACCGTTCCTCGCTGGCGCGCAACTGATCCACAGCACGGTGAAACTCTGTCACGTCTTGAACCAGCGATGCCACCCCAATTATACAGCCCTCAGCATCAACCAAAGTCGTATTGTACCACTCGCAAAGAATAATTTTGCCGTCCTTTCTAATGTTCTCGTTAATGCTACTAATTCCTCCTTGATTAGTGAGCAAAGTTATAGATAGTTGCCTGACATACTCCTTAGCATTTTCAGGAACTATGAGATCTACTCCGTGGCGTCCCATTGCTTCCAAGCGATTGAATCCAAAAATTCTTTCTGCTGACAAATTCCAGTCCGCAACTTCAAAATTGAGATTCCATTCGATCGCCCCCAAAGGAGTTTGATAGAGGTGAAAAGCGAGTTTTTCCTGAGATAGTTTCAGAGAGCGAATTAATTGAGTTTTATCAGCAATCGCAGCTTCCACCCGCTCTTCGAGAGTAGTAAACGACTCTTCCAATTGATCTGCCATCGTATTAAAAGAGCGAGCCAGGACACCCACCTCATCCTCCCGCTCTACAGACGCCATCAAGCGGGGATCTACCGCCATTGAGTCCCATTCTCCCCGCGACAAAGCCTCCGCAGCCTTGCTCAGACGATGAATTGGCATGACAATCCACCTCGAAGTCACACATCCTAGAGCCGTCGCCAGCACCAAAGCACCGAAACAGAGCAAAATTGTGTAGCGAGTATTGGCGTTAATCGCTTCCATAAAATCGGCTTCGGGAACCGCCACTACAATCAACCAATCGAGGCCCCTCCTGTCTGAGAAGGGCGTTACCTGTAGAAATTGCCGTTGACCGTCGATGGTAAAATCTAACTGCTGAGAGCTGTCAATCTTGCTCAAATGCCCGAACCGTTGTGTCAAATAGCGGGCTGTCGATCGAATTAGAACATTTTTGCTATTCGCTGCCCCAATCCGTTGTGGAACGCCTTTGCTCACAATAAATGGCGCTTCTGGAGTTGAATTTGCAACCAATTCTCCAGACCTTTCGACAATAAAAGTTTGTCCTGATTTACCAATCTTCAGTTTTTCCAAAAATTGATGAATATCAGAGAGTGTCAAATCAGAACCAAGAATTCCAATCAGTTTATTATTCTTTCCGTAAACGGGTTGAGCAGCAGTAATTGCTAGTTTGGGAGTGTCAAAATAAGTATAAATTTTAGTCCATGTCGGCTTGCCAGCCCGCACCGGAGCTACATACCAAGGTCGGGTGCGAGGGTCGTAGTTAGGAGTAGTTTTTAAAAGCTTAGTTGCTTCGCCGAACTTAGACGGCGTGTAGCTGTGCAAATTATAGCCACTAGACTTATTAGAAATCCGAATTTGCAAATTGCCATCGTCAAGCCTTTCAACTCCCGTAAAAATTTTTTGTTCGGAGCCGAATTGAATGTAGCTAATTGTATTAAAGGTTTCGAGTTGTTTGGAGAAGTAGCTGAGTAAACTGGCTTCATCCTGCACGTTCAAAATACCCAGACGGATGGCATCGAGATTGAGTTGATTGATTTGGTGCGGCCTTTCGATATAACTATAAATGTGTTGCTGGATGCGCGATGTGACTTCGGCCCGCAGTTGCGCGGCAACATCGTTGACAGCTATGCGCCCGTGGCGCAGGGACAGCCACCCCGTCAGCCCCACCGCAGCGAAAGTCTGGATGGCAAAAGGCACTACAAGGACGAGGCGAATTGGCACTTGGCGCGACATTTTTAAAATATGGTCGCTCAGATGTCTGATTGGCATATTGAAGCAGAAATATTACGAACCCACAAAGTTTCGGTAAAGTACAACCTGATGAGCGCAGATTTTAACGTTGAGATCGTTTTATATGGCAAAGTGCTGTTAAAAACTCTGAATCTGCCGCTAGTAACTTAATTTTTAACGACTGCCACCGTCATCTTAGCGCGATCGCGTGCTTGGTCAGGGCGATCGAGATTAATGCAGTAAGTATAAGGAAGAAGGAAGAAGGAAGAAGGAAGAAGGAAGAAGACAGACACAGCAAGCTTGAGCTTGATTCATATTTTATGTTTAATTAGGTGGATTTACTTATCACTCCTGGAATGAATGTAGGCGCTGATACTATTTGAGATTTTACATTTGAAATTGGGTAGTTTGCGATCGCACTCCCAGCATCAGAAACTGTTTTTTTTCTCGCGTCTACTTCATTGCATCCGCCAGATGCACTAAACAAGCAGGTTTCTGAGAGTCGGAGCGCGATCGCAAGTTATAAATATTTACAATAAATTCACTTGATATCTCCACAACAAGCTACTTTTGATAGAGCGCAACTTAATTCCGGCTGGGTAGAATAAGTATAGTAGGATGCAACTAGCGGAGGCATGGATGATGAACGCAGTTATTGCTACTCTTGGCACTGCTCTCGGACTGAGCTCAATTTTGATCGGTTTGACCCCGGCGGTTATCGCCCAACAAAGGCTGCAACCAGCGCCCCAAAATTCAGAAACGACTTTATCAGGGGATTCCCTCAGAACTGTGGAGGACAGAACCGTAGACTCGGACTACCAAAACTTGATTGGTGAACGAGAAACGGCGGCTAATGCTGCTATTCGGCAGCGCAGCTTGGGGGATACATTTCGCCTCAAAATCGGCCCCGAATTGGAATTTATCACTACTCCTTCCGACGCCCAGCGCCAAGGAAATCCCGTTCCTCTCCAACCCAACGACAGTGGTACAGGAGCTGGAGTTCAGCTTCAGCTAGGACTTTAGCAATTTTGAATGAATTGATGTCAAGCAAACGAGCGATCGCACAGCCCGATTTTTGAGGCTGGGAGTTCTTGTGACTGCGATCGCTCGTTTCTCTGAATTTTATCACAAGTTTTGTGCGGCTTGTATCACAGGAGAGTCTTTATTCTCAATCTAGAATTGGGGCTATTAAACATCAGACGCATCCCAATTAGATACGTATCTTTACAATAGCGCATAAAACTGGCGGTGAAGGTCATGGGAAAGGCTCAACTAATCGATTATTTGCGGGGAGAGTTGGCGATATCGAATTCTGCGATCGCCGTTGCTCTGAGACACGATGAACAAGATGCCGGCCAACTGCCGATGGTTCTGTGGCAGTACGGGTTAGTTACCTTGGAACAGTTAGACCTGATTTTTGATTGGCTGGAAACTCAGTCGGCTTAATAATTTAAAATTCCGAATTTTAAAATATGGATATCTGATTCCAGATTTTTGAGAAATAAAGCTTACCAAAAGATTGGGTCTAGAACCCCGTCATTATAGGACGGCTTGAATTCAAAGTCTAAAGATTACTTTCCAATCAAGTTTATAGCTACAATTGCCCATAAGCGTCATAGAATAATTCCATGATTGTACTAGAGTTCAAGTTAAAAGGCAAGCCACAGCAATACCGGATCGTAGACGAAATGATCCGCACAGCTCAGTTTGTCCGAAACAAAGCTCTCAGATATTGGATCGACAATTCCAGAGTTAAACTATCGGATTTATACAAACAATGCGCCATCATGGCGAAAGAGTTTGAATGGGCCGGAAAACTTAACTCAATGGCGCGTCAAGCTTCGGCTGAGCGTGCCATTTTTGCTATTCAACGTTTCTTTTCTAATTGCCAAGCTAAGAAACCAGGAAAAAAAGGATACCCACAATTCAAAAAAAACACTCACTCCGTAGAATACAAAACTTCCGGATGGGCGATTTCCACCGACAAAAAATGTCTAACATTCACGGACGGTTTTGCGGCGGGTACCTTTAGGTTACTCGGTAGTCGAGACTTGCACTTCTATGCACCTACTGAGATTAAACGAGTCAGAGTAATTCGTCGTGCTGACGGCTACTACGCTCAGTTCTGTATCAATGTAGAGCGAACAGAAGAAATAGTTCCTACGGGGAAAACGATTGGCATAGATGTGGGATTGAACCATTTCTACACCGATAGTACAGGAGAAACAGTTCCAAATCCTCGGCATTTGCGTAAAAGTGAAAAAGCTTTAAAGCGGTTGCAGAAACGAGTTTCTCGGAAAAAGAAAGGTTCGAGTAATCGCAAGAAAGCGATAAATAAGTTAGGCAGAAAGCACTTAAAAGTCAGTAGGCAGCGTAAAGACTTCGCCATCAAGACGGCGTTGTGCGTAGTGAAATCTAACGATTTCGTAGCCTACGAAGACCTTCAGGTGAAAAATATGGTGAAGAACCATAAGCTTGCCAAATCAATTAGCGATGCAGCGTGGTCACAGTTTGCCCAATGGTTGCAATATTTTGGGAAAGTGTACGGTAAAACAGTAGTTGCTGTAGCACCTGGGTACACTTCCCAAGATTGCTCAAGTTGTGGCAATCGCGTTCAGAAATCCCTATCGGTCAGAACTCATATTTGCCTGTGCGGTGCGGTGTTAGACCGCGACCCCAATGCAGCTTTGAATATTTTGGCTAAAGGATTGAAAGCCCGTGCAGGAATTAGTTCAAATACGGTGGGGCACACCGGAATTAACGCTTGGGGACAGACCGACCTCTACCCATTGGTGGTGACATCAACGGGCAAGCCGACTGGTTGAACCAAGAATCCCTGCGCGTTCAAGCCGGGGAGTGTCAAACAAACGGGCGTCTAAATAAAAGTATAGGGTTGAGTGTTGAGGTTGAGGTTGAGGTTGATTTTTTACCTTTGGGTAAGATCTAAATATGCGATAGGGACACAGCACTGCTGTGTCCCTATTGTTATGGCTCCAGACGCGTTGACACTCTCAGGTCTAAAGACACTGAGATTCTTAAGAAATTTCGTTCTTAATATCCCTATTGCTAGGGTTCCTGGGCGCAATCCTTTTGCCAAAGAATGGTGGGCTGCTATCCTTGCCTTTGGGCAAGCTCCTCAAGCGTTTAAGGGTTTTTAGCCCTTGGTTTCGTAGAGTCCCCGCGTACCTTTAATGTATGGTAGGCATTTGCTTCTCAGGTTTGCACCTGTGTATCCATCCCATCATGCTTAGTGTAAGAGCTTTTGCCCTTTTTACACTGCCAAAAATGTTAAGAATTAAGAAAGACTCACGGCGGTTAAAACCGCCCGTGTCGCTTTCATGGAAGGTCTAAAGACTCGCTCGTTTTTCGCTTCCCGACTATTTTTTATAAAACAAGCCCCAGCAACTTTTAGGTGTGCCGGGGCTTATTTCGATTGAATTTGGTGGCGGGAAGTGGATTTGAACCACTGACCTTCGGGTTATGAGCCCGACGAGCTACCAGGCTGCTCTATCCCGCGTCGCTTTATATCTATCTATTCTCAAAAATCAAACCCTGCATCCTCAAAGATTGCAGGGCTTGTTTCAAGTTGGTGGCGGGAAGTGGATTTGAACCACTGACCTTCGGGTTATGAGCCCGACGAGCTACCAGGCTGCTCTATCCCGCGTCGCTTTGTCTACTCTCTAATATAAACACATCTTTCTGGAAATTGCAACCCCTCAATCAAAAAAACTTTTGAGGTTGTGGTAGGGGTTGCTGAAATTGGCGAAGAAGTGTCGATCGAACTAAAGCATCGAAACTTCGCCGACCACCTCCAATCGTTTAAAATCGCTGAGAGTCAGGTAAGTGTCCGAAAGAGTTTCGGCGATCGTCGCAGTAATCCAGCCCAACTGCTTGAGCAAGTGAATCGCCACAGCAAATTTAGCGCGCTTTCCTCCATCAGTTACCTTAATTGCCAAACCCATACCTTCGCCAACCCGGCCAATACACTGAACCCCTTCAGCACCGGATTTGCTCACCAATTCGCCTTGAGTCAAGCGCATCAGTTCCGTGTCAAATCTCCCCTCACCAGCAACCATCATCGGGTGGTGAGTCATAGCGCGGACAATCCGCTCCATATCCACATTGTCGCCGGAGGCTAATTTAGCGTACAAAGACGCCATTTGCCCCAACTGCAACAGATAGGTAGGAGCGCCGCAGTCGTCGCGAGCGCTGATAAACTCTTCGGCAGGCATGGCCAGCAAGTCAGCCACTTTGCCCAAAATAAGCTGCTGGACGGGATGTTTGCGCCGCAAATAAGTTTCTAGAGGCCAGTGCAGTTGCTGACAGACAGCCAGCATTCCGGCGTGTTTGCCAGAACAGTTGTATTGCAGGGCGCTCTTTTTGCCTTCAGGAATGGGGCATTGAAGTTTAGAGGGGTCAATGTCGCAGCGCCACAGGACGTTAAACACCTGTCGCGATTGCTCGATCGTACCTTGATGGGAACTGCAAATAATCGCTAAATCTCGATCGGTCAATTCGTAGCGCTCTAAAGATCCCGTCGCCGTCACAGCCAAAGCTTGAAAAGGTTTGAGTGAAGAACGGACAAATGTCGCCGTTTCCGAGTTACCGGCAACGGAAAGAACGCGGCCGCGCTTGTCGCAGACAGCGGCTTGGGCGCGATGCCTAGATTCTGGAATACCTTCGCGCAGCAGTGTGACTTCGAGTTCGGGAGCTTGGGTTCGTTTTCCCCTTGTCATATCAATTTTAGATTTTAGATTTTAGATTTTAGATTGGGGCCCGTGGAAGTTTTGATCCCCTTGTCACAACGGGGCGGGCACGGGGCACCGCCCCTACGACTCAAAACTTCCCTGTTACAACTTCCGATTACACAAAACTCCAAATTAGTCCCCCGCCAACCAGCAATACTGTCAAACCATAAAATGTCTGCCGCAGACGCCTGAGAATTGGTTCTAGTTCGTAGTTGACTATCAATTGGTCTTGAGCTAAAACTTCGGGAGTTTTAGGCCAAGATTGACAATCGTACCAGCCAGACTCTTCGTAGACGACTGTGGGATTGGAAAGTCGCGATCGCACGTAGAACCAACCCAAGTAAAGCCGCAGCAAAGCTAATCCTAGAATAAAACCGGCACCAGCGGCAGCGCACAGGGCAAACTGAACTGGATACTTCAGCGGAGCAAAGCTGGCTGCTGCTAAGGGCCCGGATACCAAGCAACTCCAACCCCATACCCAAGCAAGTTTTGCCAGATATGCGGGCAAATCGAGAGTTACCCAGCTAAAAAACCAGGATTCTGTAAGTTCTTGATATTCATTAACCGGGCGTTGTTCCTGGGGAACAGGACAAATAGAAACAGAAGTGTCTTTCACATTAGCGATCCTCTCGGCGCGGTGGAAAATTCAATGCGTTCGGCGTGTCCCCAGAACGCTTCTAAATTGTAAAATTCGCGCTCTTGAGGTTTCAAGATGTGGATAATCACGTCGCCGTAGTCCATGACGACCCAACTGGCGTCTGATAGCCCTTGTGTACGCAGCGGCAAGCGTCCCCATTCTTCTTCTACTTGGTCGGCGATGGCTTGGGAGATGGCTCGTACCTGGACGTTGGAGAATCCGGTGACGATCGCAAAGTAGTCAGCGAGATAGCATACTTCTGCGACGCCCAGCAATACAATATCAACTGCTTTGCGGTCATCGGCAGCTTGTGCAGCGGTCAATATCAGGCCGCGGGCTTCGTCTGGGATGGTGGCGTCGGTTACTGTGGACTGGGCCCGGGAGTATTCGAGTTGGGTTAGATCTGACATTAAGTGTTTAAGTTCCTAATTGATACGGTAAGGGGGAATTGGTGCGCTATTGGCTTTCGGTTGTTGGCAGTTTGAGACTGGAAATAGGAGTTAAATTCAAGCCAAAAGTAAGTACAGGATTGCTGGTAAATTTTACGTTTAACTTGTGATTTGTTCGATCGACTTGGATGTCGAATTTCCTATTTCGGGCGATTGGGCGCGGGCCATTTGCAGCGCCCAATTCCGCGTAAGTACGGTGCGCGGGTGGATGTAGCAGCGAGTTTCTAGCAAATATTTGAGAGAATGATCGCTAGTTTGCCACACGGCTGCATAAAGATTTTGGACGCTTGTCTCGCGCAGTGCTTCTAGTTCGGCTGTGTTGCCGCGGCTGGGTTCTATAGTGTCTGCTATAAATACGGTACAACTGAGCTGGCTCATGTTTGGTCGGCCGAGGGTATGATTGGCGATTGCGTCCAAAATTTCTCGATCGACCACCCCGAATTCGTCTCTAGCGACGATCGCGCTCGCGTCTGCGTGCAGCAAATGCGGGTGTGCTTCCAACACTGAGTCTAACTCTAAACCTTCCTTCTGAGCCATTTGCAGCAGCATTTGGGGTTTGAAGTATTTTGCCAAGTCGTGCAGCAGTCCTGCCGATCGGGCTTTTGCTTCGTCGAGGCCGTAATGGCGAGCCAAGTCTCCTGCTGTCTGTTCGACTCCGAGGATGTGTGTGATGCGGGCGGCAGGAACGCGCTGTGTGAGCCAAGCTAGGACTTTTTCGCGATCGAGTGCAAGTGTCAAATATTAACTCCCAACTTGTAGGATCTATTATTTTAGCGTTTTGTTTTAATGGACTGCGGTGTAGGGCTGACAGGGGTGCGGTGGCTTCTGGGATGGGGAGAGGTGAAGGGGGCGATCGGTTCTACCTAAACCCTTCAAAAATCTGTTAAAGTCGGTGGCTGTAACGACAAATTGTAGTTACCATAGACATCTGGCAAAAAGACAGTCAAGAACAGGCAGGATGCCTGTTCCACAATAATTATGCCAGAAGTCTAATATTTAGTAACAATCAATGAACAACGAATTTACTTCGAGCAAATCTCAAACTGACTGGCAACGCCTAGATGCCATGACTGATGAAGATATTGATTTCTTTGATTGCCCTGAAATTACGCCTGAAAAGCCCATCAATAATGGATTTGCTATTTTTTGTAATTATCTCATTTGTTCTACTTTTAACCAGTGCCATCAAAGGTTATTTTATAGTTGCGCCACTTCTGGCTTCGATGGCTATTCTGATTGTTATTTTGTTAAACAGGGGATTTCAACTAAACAGCTTAATCAAAATGGCTGTTGCTGGCAGTCAAAAGTCTTTTTCAGTAATCGCTATTTTACTTTTAATTGGGGCTGTAATGGCTGTCTGGATGGCGGCGGGGACAGTTCCGGTTCTGGTATATTGGGGAATTAAATCGATCGCCCCTCAGTATTTCATTTTTTGGGCGTTTATCTTAACCAGCCTTATTTCTGTACTGCTGGGA
>NZ_JAEQCB010000290.1:0-2463 GCF_020738785.1 Microcoleus sp. PH2017_05_CCC_O_A
CTGACGTAGCATTAACTGAGATAGTCCGAACAACTTCGTTATAGCTTGGCGAGTCAGGATTGACATCCAGGACATAAATGCTACCCCGCCCTGAGTCCGCGACGTAAGCATAATCAAGGATGCCAACGCATTCCAATCAGTGCCATTCCAGTTGGCCCACTTGTTGACAAAATTATGGTCCCATCTGAACTGTTCGCAGTTACAAAATTCGTAGAAGTGCGCCAGTGATGAGGAAATATATCGTTGCGATATCGCTTGTCATCTACTGTAAAACTTGTTTCCGGGCGAGATCCCTTATACCATACAGCGCGATCGAAACCGTAAACTAGCGTTCTTTCCCCCTCAACCGCAACCACACTTAGTCTCAGTGGAATGGGAAATCGCAACGGGTCATCGTATTTGAGAGAAACCCGTTGAGATATACCATTACTAACGCAAACATCAGCCCATTCATCATCAACACGGACAGAAACAAAGGCATCACCTGTTGGGGTTAGTCCAGCGTTTTCTATAGTTAATTTAGCAGCCAAGCCTCCTGTATTGTAATAATTTAAAGAACCACCAGTAATATTTCCAGTGAGGAGCCCATCATTTGAAAAAGACAACAGCCCTCCTGTTCGTTCGCGAGGCAGTGAAAGAGGAGGATAGCGCTTTTTGCCATCCGGTTCTAAACATTCTACGCGACGTGTAGCGTCTCGATTTAAATGACAAAGAGCTTGTTTTGATCCTACTGAAGCGTAAAATCCCCCCCACGGATAAGGGCCGCGCACATCACCCTCAGCATTCACAAACCAAGCTCTATCTAAGTCAATCACCCAAACAGCATCTTGTTGGGCACCTACGAGCTGTACACCAGAAACTTGTTCTACAACTCGTTTCAAAGCTCCTGTGCTGTCATAGTGAGATAACGGGTAATTTGTCCATACCCCACCATCGCTGCGAGCACTAAGATTTCCTGGCGGTTTTAAAAGCTTGATTATTCTGGTAGTCTTTCCGATTAAAACTGCCACTGGCAGAGTTTCTCCATCTCCTTGAGAAATTATGCTCGCTAGCCCTGTTGAGTTGGCAAAAGTTTGTTTTATGTAAGGTCTCATTGGATAAGACTTAGGACCAGCAAGATATGTAATTTGAGCTACACTAGGGTCTGGCCACCCCACATCTACTACATCTAGCTTAATTGGATTGTTCCATTCAAGCAGAGCAATAGACCAAATATCTAGTTTTGGACAACTCATATCACTTTTTGGTTCCTCTGATTTTAAAAAAGGCATGCTTCCTATAGTTAGAATTAGGTACGCACTGAAAAAAACTAATACAACACACAACTTTTTCCACATATCTTTCTCGAACTACCAAAGTATACCCTTGAAAAAATCCAAAGATTGACCGACCTGAACGTAGCCTTTTAATTGGCTGACATCAAGAATCTGTATGGTTTTATTCTTGTTCGGTTGGTTCCATAAACTGACAAGTTGTGTAGAATTAAGTGCAATAGCTACGTGACCGGGATCTCCGCCGACGGCAAGTTTTCTATCTTGAGCTTTCTCATCTCTAAAAAACACAAGTTGACCGGGCTTGGGCAAACGTGTTTGCTCACCCGGAAGCCCTCGCTTGGGATAGAAGGGTAAACCATCTTGATACCCCATTATTGGCCGCATAGCTGAAAACACAGGATTTTTATAACCAACTGTCTCCATGGCAGAGCGAATTTTATCCCCAGTCATTTGGTTGCATAAAAATGCCGCATACCAAATTATTTCCCAGCAGTTCATGTTCGCGGTGTACGGCAGAGGGTCATTTTTTTTGTCAGCTAAAAAGTGCCGAGTAAAATCATTATATGGAGGATTTTCCCACCATTGCTTTCCTTTAAGCAAAGCTGCCATCAGCACAGTAGCCATCTCTGGCTTGGAAGAAAAACTATCTACAATCAGCTTCCTCATAGGCACATCATCGACTACGGATCTGAGGTCATTCTGGTCATTACTTTTGATGATTAAAGCGATGAGTCGATCGTAGTTAGCGATCGCCCCTGCTTTCAACAATTTCTCTATTTGTGCCTTAAAACTAGGCGGTTTCTGCGCTACAATCAACCCCAAAGGATTACCAGCAGACGCAATCAAAGTAGGAATCCCAGGGGTACTATTCTGAGGCAAAATTAAAGGATTAAGCTCTTCAATGGGGACGCGGGTTAAATCGCTCAAAGTTGCCCGCCGTTGACTCAAAGGCTGGAAATTAAAGTTGCCTGCACCTCTGTAATGTCCATCAATCCAGTAGTCCCCAGGATTTGCAACAGTCTTAGTAATTTCCCCCGCATCAAAGATACGAACACTACCACTACCATCCAGATTAAGATAAGAACCAATCAGATACTTCCCATCACCAGAAAGAGTCACATTATTAGTTAAAACCCCCGGCACCGGTTCAGTAGCAGCCACTAATTTCGGATTCGGCCCCAACGGATAT
>NZ_JAEQCB010000291.1:0-2459 GCF_020738785.1 Microcoleus sp. PH2017_05_CCC_O_A
CGGTCAGTTTCATGATAGATTTTAGAGACATAAGATACGCTGCACACTGAAATTATCTTTGGGTCATTATAGGATCAATCATTCTGTGGTGCTCCCTAAATGCGCGTGCATATCGACAAAACACGGGAAAATTAAGCCGCCTTGCAAGTCTACCATCGGAATATCTGCAAGTTGGGATAAAGATTCTGTACCTGTGGGGATGATTTGGGCGATCGCGCCGTTGGCAATTTCCAGATCCACCAGACAAAAATTGCGATCGGCTGTTGTGGTGATAGTAGACGCTGAATTGGCGATCGATTTCATCTCTAGAAGAGATTCGGGTACGCGACCATTTTTTAGCAAATAATTAGATGTAGCTGGCAACATGAAATTTTCTAGTTAATATTTTATTGAGTTGAGAGTTATTGAAGATGTCTATTGTAGGGGCGCGTATCTGCTAATAATTCATGAAACAATCCAGTGTGTCAATGCTCTCATCCGCGCTCTTCTCCTTAAATGAACTCTATTGGGTTATACAATAACATTATAGCAGCTTTAATAAACATGATATTTGTCAAATTTTGCTGCTGGGATAAGCCCCTCAGGGAGAGCAAAAGTAATCTAAAAATAGACACAGAGATTGCTTTCATAAAAAATCGCGTTCATGTATATAGCGTTATATCGTTGACCGTTACATCGGAATGATTTAACCACAGAGAACACAGAGGACACAGAGTCCGAGAATAGAGAGATGAATCATTCTGATGCTACCGGATTTGGTGTTACTCACTTCGGAAAAAATTAACATTTACCCAAGCATATCACTCGATCTAAAATCTTAAATGAAAAATCCCCATTCCCCAATCCCCAAATCTAAAATCAACTGAGCCGTGTTGCTTTATATTATTGGCAATGTCGTGCATATTTCTGACCCACAGAAGCAGTTGGCGGTACGGGTAGACGATGAATGCAAGGGTTCTGACGTGTTTAGTTCGGATATCTGCACTTGTTGCCGTCCTGATTTGGTACAGGGTATCGAAATTTGCATCCAAACGGCACAATCCGGTAGTTCTGGGGTAATTGTTTACTTCCGCAAGCAAGGCAGAGCTTTGGGGGAAGTAACTAAGTTTTTGGTGTACAATGCCAGAAAAAGGCTGGGAGCATCTCAGTTTTGCATTTATAAGTGCTGTCCCCGCTCGCGAGTTGTAGAATACGCGAGCTCTTGCGTGCTCGCACTATAATAAAAAAATGCTTTTTGCAAAACTGAGATGCTCCCAAAAGGCTCGAAGGTGGCGATCGCCCTGATGACTATTTTACTCGCACTCAATGTGTTGCAGGATTTCAAGATATGCGGTTTCAAGAACTAATGCCAGACGTGCTGCACTGGTTGGGTATCCCTCGCACTGACCGTTTAGTTTCCATGAGCCATCTCAAATACAATGCTATTATCAATTCTGGCATTCAAGTAGTCGATCGCCTCCCCATCCTCGAAGATTGGATTCTCGCAGGCGCACAAGTCGAAATCGTCGCCAAAAAAGCCGCCGCCTACTACACGCCAGACCCTGTGCCAGATGCTACAATTCTTGCAGAAGCGATCGGACGCGATGCCAGGAGATTCAGAAGGCAAAGACACGACTGTTCGGAAACAGTTGCGTCTTTGCCAAATTAAATTTATTACTGGTTTTTGATCAGTCAGGGTAGGTTATGGCTAATTTGCGTTCTACTGTGATCGTAAAAACAGATATTTGCGGATATACCGCCCGAGTTAAAAAATTATCTCAGTCGGACTTAAGTAGTTTGTTGAACGAGCATAAAACTTTTATTTCAGATATTAGTACCAGAAATGAAGGAAGTTTGATCAAAGGCGAAGGTGATTCATTTTGGCTGATTTTTCCCAGCGTCACAGCAGCCGCGATGGCAGCCTTAGAAATGCAGCAAGAATTGAGAACCCAACAATCTAGCAAATCGAACGACGAACGATTGGCTATTCGCGTGTCGATTACCTTGGGAGATGTCTTGCATCAAGATAAAGATATCTTTGGCGATACGGTCAATTTAACAGCGCGTATAGAATCAGTAACTCCCCAGGATGAAATATATTTGTCCCAAGCAGCATGGCTGGCGCTCAACAAAGCAGAAGTGCAAACATCTTTTGTCAATGAGTTTTCCTTGAAAGGGATGAGCGAACCTGAAAAGGTTTACAAAGTTGACCAAAGTTACAAGACGCGAATTGTGGAAAATCAAGCAATAATTAAAGCGGATTTGAGAGGTTTTATTGCTTATCAAGAATCTAATTCTATCAGAGACGTTGAATATTTGCTCACCAACTTTGATACTTTTGAAAAAAACATTTGCGAAGAATACGGT
Source organism: Microcoleus sp. PH2017_05_CCC_O_A (assembly GCF_020738785.1). NCBI lineage: Bacteria > Bacillati > Cyanobacteriota > Cyanophyceae > Oscillatoriales > Microcoleaceae > Microcoleus > Microcoleus sp. PH2017_05_CCC_O_A. The sequence continues at coordinate 2,347 of NZ_JAEQCB010000291.1, forward strand.
GGCACAATTCGCAGTATTGTTGGCGATTCGCATTTGTTGACTTTCCCAGAAGCTCACTCAGCCCTAGCGGCCATGGAAAGTTTGTGCGAAAATTGGAAACTTTTTATACACGG
>NZ_JAEQCB010000292.1:0-3079 GCF_020738785.1 Microcoleus sp. PH2017_05_CCC_O_A
CGATGTTCCTACTTTTCCTCAAAGTCCGCTGTTAATTGCTGAAATTGTTTCTCCTACTGATATTGCGGAAGAGATTTTTTTGAAAGCACAAGAGTATTTGGATTCTGGTTGTCTGGAAGTTTGGATTGTTTTTCCAGAAAGTTGCTGGATATTGATAATGACTCAAACTCAAAAGTTAGCGTTTAATTCCGGTGACGTAATCAGCACTCAGTTAGTGCTGCTGGGTTTTAGTGTTGCGGTTGATGAGTTGTTGGGTTGAAGGCAGAAATTAGTTATTAAGTGAGTGAACATATATTGCGTGTCATTACAAAGAAACCGGGTTTTTACAGAATTTAAGGGCTGCAATCAAGTATTTTTGTAAAAAACCCGGTTTCTAGGCCCCCGTGCGTAACTCCTATAAATTTTGTCAACTTGCACCAAATCACCAACAGCGGTACAATGTTTTCTGCTTTGTTTGCAAATCTACCGTAGATTCCAATTGGGAATTAAAACCAATAATTGAAATATGTCTCAAACTTACACTGTTGAATTACTCCACCAAGGCAGCACTTATACCGTAGAAGTGCCGGAAGATCAACCAATTCTGCAAACTGCGATCGCCGCGGGGATTGATTTGCCCAACTCTTGCAATTCGGGGGTTTGTACTACTTGCGCTGCTAAGGTGGTTGAGGGTCAACTTAAGCAGGTTGATTGCATGGGTGTTAGTCCGGAACTTCAGGCTGAAGGTTATGTGTTACTTTGCGTTTCTTTTCCCCGATCGCACTTGAAGATAGAAACTGAAAAAGAAGACATTGTTTACGATCGCCAGTTCGGTAAATCCTAGGACTAAGCTACCGATCGCGGTAAAACCACTATGGATCGCCCTATGACCACTAATTTCATTTCCGCAGAAGTAGACCTCCGCGATACGGCCGAAGAACTGCACTCAGCTATTGAAATTGAACTGCAAAAACACGGCGAACCCCTGCGCTGGGCCGTTACAGACGTGGATGTCGATCGCCAAAAGGCTCTGGTAGAAGGCTACGTGCTCGTGGAAGCATCCCCCGTAGCAGCGTGAAGCCCCGCCCTTTAACAGTGGTTTTGATAGTCCCCACAGGCGTTGGAGCCTCGATTGGGGGCTTTGCAGGCGATGCGCTGCCCGTTGCTAGGGCGATCGCCCAAATTTCTGATACGCTAATTACTCACCCCAACGTCCTCAACGGTGCTCAACTTTATTGGCCGATACCTAATGCACTTTACGTCGAAGGTTACGCCCTTGACAAATTTGCAGCCGGATGCTGGGGCCTGCAACCGGTACATCAAAATCGCATCGGCTTAATCATGGATTGCGCGATCGAACCTGAGTTACAATTGCGCCACTTGCAAGCCGTTGATGCTGCTAGAGCTACATTGGGTTTAAACATAACTGATTGTATTTTGACCGATCGCCCCCTGCAAGTAGAATTACGCATTTCAGAATCAGGGGCATCCTGGGGGACGATCGGCAATCCCGACAGTTTACTGCGCGCCGCCGACAAATTGATCGCACAAGCAAAAGTCCAGGCGATCGCAGTTGTGGCCAGATTTCCCGACGATGAAGGTAGCGTCGCCCTCGAAAACTACCGCCGCGGGAAAGGAGTCGATCCCCTCGCAGGCGCGGAAGCAGTCATCAGTCACCTCATTGTCAGAACATTTAAAATTCCCTGCGCCCACGCCCCCGCCCTGTCGCCACTTCCCCTCGATCCACATCTTTCGCCACGATCGGCTGCGGAGGAAATCGGTTATACTTTCTTACCTTGCGTGCTTGCAGGGCTTAGCAAAGCACCGCAATTTGTCACTCCTGGTGTGGGACAGGCATCTTGCTTACCACAGGTATTGGGCGGACAAGATGCCCGCCCCACAAGAGAGAACTTCCATGCAAACAGGCGAAATTTCGATTCGGTATCCCAGGATTTGTGGGCGGATCGAGTCGATGCGGTGGTAATACCGGCCACAGCGTGCGGCGGTAGTGCTATTCTGAGTTTGAGCGGGCGATCGACAGTACAAATTATTGCTGTGGGTGACAACAAAACCCAGATGCAAGCTTCCCCAGAAAAACTCGGAATCAAAGCTTTGCAGGTAAACTCATATTTAGAGGCGATCGGCGTATTGGTCGCTTTACGAGCCGGCATTAGTCCAGCTTCTTTGGGTGCAGACATCTCCTCCCTGCGGTGTTTGTCTGACTCAACTCAACAAATCTAAAATCTAAAACCTAAAATCTAAAATTGATTAAGTGCCAGAAAAACTTCCCGAAAATCCCGAAATTGAACCGTTGACGCGCACTCAGGTTTTAGTAGCAATGGGCGTGACAGCAATTATGTTGCTGGCGGTAGCTAAATTGTGGTTGATATTTGGATCGGTATCGCTTTTGCCCGTGAAATTGATCGTCATGGATTTGTTCAAAGGATTGGCGATCGGACTGGCAATTACAGGCGGTAGTGCGATCGTATATCAACTCTGGCCCGGTTATCGCCGGAGTGCAGACATTTACTTGGAAGTAGTGCTCAAACCTTTGTTTTGGCCGGATTTAATTTGGCTGGGACTGCTACCCGGACTTAGCGAAGAATTGCTATTTCGAGGCGTGATGCTGTCTGGTTTGGGATTGAATGTGACCGGTTTAGTTTTATCGAGTTTTTGTTTCGGCATTCTGCACTTGGGAGGAATGGATCAGTGGCCTTATGCTGTTTGGGCGACGGCTGTGGGTTTCCTGCTGGGTTACAGTGTTTTAGCTACTGGCAATTTGTTAGTACCAATTACAGCTCATGTCTGCACGAATTTGATTTCTAGCTGTGTTTGGAAGTGGGAACACAATATGGTGAAACGGTAGGGCGATCGTACAGATTGGTTTGTAGTGAGGACTTCAGTCCGCATCAATCCAAGGACTAAAGTCCTTACTACGAACCTTTGGTATTTGTTTGTAGTGAGGACTTCAGTCCGCAGAAATTAAAGGACTAAAGTCCTTACTACGAACCTTTGGTATTTGTTTGTAGTGAGGACTTCAGTCCGCAGAAATTAAAGGACTAAAGTCCTCACTACGAACCTTTGGTATTTGTTTGTAGTG